>DATLUW010000973.1:0-2255 GCA_035577825.1 Actinomycetota bacterium
CCCCCGCCGAGGTGACGCGGTCGCACGTGCGCGCCGCGTCCATATGATCCGCGCCGTGGGCGAGGGCACCTTCACCACGCGGGACGGCCGCACGGTCGGCTACGTCGAGCGCGGCGCGGACGACGGCGTGCCGCTGATCGTCTGCCACGGCACTCCCGGGTCACGCCTCTCGCGCCACGCCGACCCCGAGATCTACGAGCGCCACGGCGTCCGCGCCGTCGCCTACGACCGGCCCGGCTACGGGCTCTCCGACCGGCAGCCGGGCCGAGCGGTCGTCGACGCGACGGCCGACATCGCCTCGCTCGCCGACCACCTCGGCTTCGACCGCTTCGCCGTCGTCGGCGGCTCCGGCGGCGCTCCGCACGCACTCGCCTGCGGCGCGCTGCTCGCCGACCGCGTCGTGCGCGTCGGCGCGCTCGTAACGCCCGCGCCGCCGGCGGACGACTTCGACTTCTTCGAGGGCCTCGCCGACCTGAACGTGAAGGAGTTCAGCGCCGCGCTCCAGGGCCCGGACGCGATCGAGGCGTTCCTGCAGCCGTACGTCGACGGGATCCGCGCGGACGTCGACGGCGTGATCGACGAGATGCTCACCGAGCTGCCGGAGATCGACCGCGAGCGGGCGTCGCAGCCAGCGCACCGCGAGATCATGCGCGAGTCCTGGACCGAGTCGGTGCGGCAAGGTCAGCGCGGCTGGGCCGACGACGACCTGGCCTTCGCGAAGCCTTGGGGCTTCGAGCTCGAGGACGTGACGGTCGACACGCGCGTCTGGCAAGGCGAGCTCGACGTGCTCACGCCGCGCCCGCACGGCGAGTACGTGGCCGCGCGCCTCCCGAACGCGCGCTTCGAGCTGCTCGAGGGCGGGGGCCATTTCCTCGACCCCGAATGGGCCGTGGTGCTCGACTGGCTCGCGGGAGCCGGCGCCGCCGCGTAGCTCGCCGCTCCCCTCCGTGAGCCGAAGGGGAGCGGCGCTGTTCCGCTAGCTGCCTCCGGCTACGGGAGGTAGTAGTTCGGGTTCGGCATCTTGAACGTCTTGTCCGCGAAGCCGTTCAGGAGATCGCTGAACTGGTCGCCGAAGTTGCCGACGATGTCGTAGCCCTGCGACTCGATGTAGGCCCGCACGCCCGACTTGTACTGGATCGTCGGGCAGGACACGCCCGCCGTGATCGACGGCCCGCAGAACTGCGGCTTGTTCAGGTACGCCGGGTACTGGCCGACCGGCGGCTTGGTGAACAGGCCGTCGGTGAAGCCGCCGTGCTGGATGTCGAGCGGCGTCGGCATCGGGTAACCCGCGTCGATCTCCGGGACCGTCTTCCCTGAGATGGTGACGGTGGTGAGGTCCGGCAGGCCCGCCGCGGTGTCGCTGACCAGGTTGGCGATCGTCGCCTGGTGCTGGGAGTCGCCGCGCCCAGTGAGGAAGAAGATCGCGTAGCCCATGGCCTTGGCGTCGCTGACCATGTCGACCATCCCGGGAGTCGCCGGGAACGCGTTTCCGGTGAACGTCGACCCGGTCAGGCCGACGAACTGGGCGTTCGTGGTCGGGTTGAAGTCCCAGTTGCTGTAGAGCTCGTAGTTCCAGGTGGTCAGCGTCGTGTCGTCGACGTCGAGCACGATCGCCTTGTCCGCCACCTTCGAGCGGGCCGACAGCCAGTTGTCGCCCTGCTTCGCGACCGAGCGGGCCTCGTTCGCGTAGTTGCTGTCCTGATTCAGCGGCGTGTTCCACGTGCCGCCGGCGCCTGACGTGGCGGTCGGAGCGCCGTAGTAGTTCTTGGCATACGCCCGAGACACGTCGATGTTGGTCATCTGCGACTCGGAGTTCGGCGTGTACGTGAGGTCTGCGGGCTGCAGCCCTGCGATGGCCACGGCGGCGGCTGCCGCGAGCACCACGAGCACGACTCCAAGTCCGATTCCCAGCCACAGCGAACGCCGCGGCCGCGGAAGACCGTTCATGCAAATCCCTCCTTGGTTGTACTCCCCTAGTCCTGCGGTCGAGGACCATACATCGGGAAACGCTCGGTCTTCCAGCGGTCGGCGACCGCCGCCCTCAGATGAACTCGGCGCGGTGGTCGTGCAGGAACTCGGCGAGGGGTCGCGGCGCCCGGCCGGTGATCTGCTGGAAGGTGTCGGTCGTGTAGTCGTTTTCGCCGGCGAGGATCGCCCATTCGCGTGTGATCAGCAGCTCGGCCGTTCCCGCCGATACGCCGGCGCCGATCAGGCGCTCGCGGAACTGCCGTTCCTCTGCGACCCGGAACGTGACG
>DATLUW010000974.1:0-3962 GCA_035577825.1 Actinomycetota bacterium
AGGAACGCCCGGCGTCGGATGTTCCCGCCAGCGCCTTGACGATGTCGCGTTCCGTGAAGATCCCGATGAGGCGCTCGCCCTCCATCACGAGGGTCGAACCGGTCCCGCTCCCGTACATCCGACTCGCCGCGAGCTGGACGGTGTCGTTCGGCCCCACGGTGACGAGATCGGTGCTCATCACGTCGCGAACCGTGGCCATGAGCCCCTTCCGCTCCGGGAGCCTCGAGCGTACTCCGGGTCCATCACGCTGGCGAACGCGCGTTCCGAGAAAGAGTGACAAGAACGGGGCCCGCGCCTTGACCGCCGTTCGCACGGTGCCTAGTGTTTGCGCCGGAGACCGCTGGAACCTTCGGGTTCCGGCGGTTTCCGCTTTCAGCGGCTCTTCGGGCAGGATCGAATTCGTGGTTGCCGAAAAGGCCGGTCGTGCCTCCGCCCGCCACCCGCGTTGCCTCGGGACACATCTGTGGTGATTCGCGCCGTTCCTACCGGGTAGGAACCTTGGGGAAGGGCGTTGAAGGAGGCGACAATGGCAGTTCGAGCCGACCAACTGTTCGACGAGGACGCGATGCTCGCGAGGTACGTCGAGGCCGCGGAGCTCCGCGAACGACGTCGCCTGGACGCCGCGACCAACCCCGACGGCACGACCGACCTGTTGCTGGCCCGGTACCTGCGCAACCTGCGCGACGAGCCGCGCCCCGAGGGGCCGAACCTCGAGCACCACGACGTCCGCACCTGCCCCAACTGCGGCCGCCGCGAAGAGTTCCTCGAAGAGCGCGGCGGCTGGGCCGAGTGCCCGGCCTGCGGCCACCTGGCCTGACGCGGCGCCCGGCCGCGGCACGGCACCCGCCAGGCTCCCGTCCGTGTCCCCGGGCGATCCCCGGGGACCGTCGGTCATCCGGTATACCCTCTTGGCTTCGGACGACGGGAGGGTGCATGACCGCGAGTCCGGTCTCGGAGTCAACGGACGCCATCGCCAGGCGGGCATCCCGCTTCTTCGACTTCTTCAACGAGTACGGCGAGATCATCCGGAAGGCCGGGCCCGGGAAGGCCGACCTCGTCGCCGGCAACCCGCAGGAGCCGGCGATCGCGGGCTACGCGGAGGCCATCCGCAACAACAGCGAGTCGAGCGACCCGACGTGGTTCGCGTACACGATGAGCGCGCCGAAGGCCCAGGCGGCGGCCGCGGCCGCGATCAACGACCTCATCGGCAGCGACTACGGACCCGACGACATCGTGATGACGAACGCCGCCATGGCGGGCCTCGCGGTCACGCTGCGGGCGGTGTGCGACCCCGGCGACGAGGTGCTCATCGTCAGCCCGCCACACTTCCTCTACGAGCCGATCATCATGGGAACCGGCGCCCGGGCCGTTCGCGTGCCGATGCGTCCGGACGACTTCGACCTCGACGTCCCCGCCATCGCCGGCGCAATCACCGGGCGGACCCGCGCGATCATCGTGAACTCGCCGCACAACCCGACCGGGCGGATCTACCCGCCGTCGACGCTCCGAGCGATGGCCGACGCGCTGTCGGAGGCTTCCGAGCGGAACGACCGCACGATCTACCTGCTGTCCGACGAGGCGTACAACCGGATCGTGTTCGACGGCAACCGGTTCGAGAGCCCGACGCAGTTCTACGCGCCGTCGTTCCTGGTGTACACGTACGGCAAGACGCTCCTCACGCCCGGCCAGCGGATCGGGTACGTGGCGGTTCGCCCCGACGCGCCCAACCACGACGAGGTGATCCGTTCGATCACGGTCGCCCAGCTGGTGAACGGCTGGGCGTGGCCGAACGCGCTGCTCCAGCACGCGGCCGCCGAGCTCGAACGCCTGAGCATCGACGTGGGGCATCTCCAGGAACGGCGCGACCGGGTCGTCGAAGCGCTGCGTTCGTCCGGATACGAGGTGCACGTGCCGGAGGCGGCGTTCTACCTCCTGCCGCGGTCGCCGATCCCGGACGACGAGAAGTTCGTGCGGCTGCTGGCCGAACGAGAGGTGTTCACGATGCCGGGGGCGCTGCTCGAGGCGCCGGGGTATTTCCGGATCTCGCTGACGGCATCGGACGCGATGATCGACCGGGCGCTGCCGGTGTTCGATTCGATCATCGGCGAGGTGGGGGCATCCTGATCGCCTTCAGCGTGCTTCGTGTGATCGCGTGAGCACGAGCCTGCTGCTCGACACGTCGAGCCTGATGTACCGGGCGTTCTTCTCGGTGCCGGCGACGATCGTGGGGCGGGATCGGAAGCCGGTGAACGCCGTGCACGGGTACCTCGACATGACCGCACGGCTGATCGACCGGTTCGGGCCGGACGACTGCGTGCACGTGTTCGACAACGACTGGCGGCCGGCGTGGCGGGTGTCGCAATACGCGGGCTACAAGGCGCAGCGGGCGCCGGACCCGGAGGGGCTGCCGGAGCAGTTCGACCTGCTGCGGGACGTGCTGGACGCGGGCGGGTGGGCGCACGCGGAGGCATCCGGTTGGGAGGCCGAGGACGCGATCGGGGCGCTGACGGCGTTGGGGGGCCGTTCGGACCGGTTCTCGATCGTGACCGGGGATCGGGACCTGCTGCAGCTGGTGCGCGATCCCGCTGTGCGGGTGCTGTTCACGCTGCGGGGGGTGTCGGAGCTGCGGGAGTTCGACGAGGCGGAGGTGCGGGCGCGCTACGGGGTCCCAGCATCGCGGTACGCGGAGTTCGCGATCCTGCGGGGGGATCCGTCGGACGGGCTACCTGGGGTGCGGGGGGTGGGCGAGAAGACGGCCCGCGCGTTGGTGAACGGGTACCGCGACCTCGATCACATCCTGGAGGAGGCGCGGGCTTCGCGGCGCGCCCCGGGGCCGCTGCAGGGGGCTGGGCGGTTGGTGGCGACGCTGCGGGATTCGGAGGAATACCTGGCGGCCATGCGGCGCATCGTGCCGATCCGCACGGACGTCGAGGTCACGGTGACACGGACGCCGGGGGATGCCGACGAGTTGGAGTCGCTGGCCCGGTCGCACCGGGTGATCGGACCGGTCGAACGACTCCAGCAAGCGTTCCGGACTGCGGTGTAGGTCCGCAGCTTCGGGGGGGCGCCGGCCGGCATCCGGGTTGGTCCGCGCTCCTGCGCGGGGATGTGGGCCGAGGCCGCTCTGGGGATGGTTCGAGGGCGTCGCGGCCATTCCAAGGTGCCTCGATCGAGCCATTCCCCTTGTCGAAGATGTTCGAGCACGGCTTCGTGATGGGGAGCCTCGGCCGCCGGTCGACTGTCGAGGCATGGGAGTCGGAGTCAGCGGCGTTCGCGACGTCCGAAGAAGCCTGGTCGACGCCGAGCGGAGCCCGACGGGAGGAGTCCGAAGCCTCCCCGTTCGCGCGAAGCGCCATGCGCATCCGCGCTCACACGGCGCGAGCGCGGATGCCGCAGACGGCCCATCCGACTCTGCCCCCTGGGACCTCAGTCCCGGCCACCGAGGACGCGGTTGTCCCGGGGGGATCCCGGCACGTCCTCGAACCGTCGGGGGAGGGATGCAGTGCCTGATCCTCTCGGGATTCTCCCCTCCGGTCCTACGGCCCCGCCCGGAACCGAATGGAGTCCACGATCGGCGCCGCGACCTCCAGCGCGCGCTCGTGGTCTTCCTCCGAAGAGCAGATCGCGATCGCCAGGACCCCGCCCGATCCTCCGGGAAGATCGAGCAGATAGAGGCGCGCCCAGTTCTGCCCGGGCAGGACGAAGGGCGCGTTCTTCAGCAGGAGCGGGGTCCCTGAAGAGAAGCCGGGCAGCTGCCACGAGCACTCGGGCGCGTCTGTCATCACCACGTCGACCTGCAGGGCCGGGATCCCCCCGATGCTCACCGGCACCGGAGCGGTGGCATCGAGATCGGGGTCGGACCGGATCCTCCGGGCCACCGCCTCGGCATCGGTGAGAGCCGGGGCTTCCTCGCAGCCCGACCCGATCGCCCGGGGGTCGGCCACGATCGTCAGGATTCGTCG
>DATLUW010000975.1:0-4874 GCA_035577825.1 Actinomycetota bacterium
CGCGCTCCCGACCATCGACGGCTTCGAGGTGCTGCGGCGGATCCGTGGCGACCACCGAACGCTGTTCGCAGTGGTCATCCTGCTGACCGGGCTGACCGGGGCGGCCGAGCGCGCGTACGGCTGGGACCTCCAGCCGGACGACTACCTGCTGAAGCCGTTCGACCCCGACGACCTGGTCGCGCGGCTCGGCGGGCGGCTCCGGCGGGTGCGGCAGGCGCTCGCGACGTCGTGGGCGATGCTCCCGAGCGGCACGGTGATCGAGGCGCACGTCCGTCAGCTGCTCGACGACGGCGAGGGCCTCTCGCTCCTGCACATCGACCTCGACGAGTTCAAGTCGTTCAACGGCCGGTACGGCTGGGTGCGGGGGAACCAGGCCATCGCGCTCCTCGCCCGGATCGTCGAGAGCGTGGCGAACGACGTCGGGGTGGGATCGTTCGCCGGGCACGTCGGCGGCGACGACTTCTCGGTCACCACGGACCCGGACCTCGCGGTGAAGTTCGCGTTGGAGGTGATCGACCGGTTCGACCGGGCGGTCCCCGAGCTGTACGACCCGGCGGACCGCGAGGCCAACTGCGTGTGGGTGGCCAACCGCCGCGGCGAGCTGGAACGCCACCGCCTCATGACCGTCTCGATCGGAATCGCTACGACCGCCGTCCGCCGGTTCGCCCACTACGGCGAGGCGTCCGAGGTGGCCGCGGGCATGCTCCGGATCGCGAAGCGGGCGTCGCGGTCGTCGTTCTCCATCGACCGCCGGCGGGACGACCCCGACGATCCGGGCGCGACGGGGGCGCCGGTTCCCGGCCGCTGAGGTTTCGCTCCCGCTACCGGAGGAAGAACGGCGGTGGGTGCCAGATGTGGCCCGCGACGATCGCGATCACGTAGCCGGCGATGAGGAGCAGCCCCGTGAAGGCGTGGAGCTTGATGTTCGTGCCCATGTCGGCCATCAGCTGGTAGGGGCTGTCGTAGTTCGCGCGGATGCCGCGGACGATGCGGGGGAGCATGGGGATCGTGAGCAGCGCGATCAGCGAAGGGCGGACCATCAGGCCGGACACCCCGCCCACCGCGATCAGCGCGAAGGCGGCCGAGGCCGCCGACGCGTAGAACGCGATCACGCGTTCCTTCGGCCACCGCACCGGCAGCGTCCGCTTGCCGGCGGCGGCGTCGCCCGCGCGGTCGGGGATCTCGTTCATGTACAGGACGAGCGCGATCAGGATCCCGACCGGGATGGATGCGTAGAGCGCCTCCCACGTGAACCGCTGCGCCTGGACGTAGTACGCCCCGAGCACCATGAGCGGCCCGAACCCGATCCCGACGCAGATCTCGCCGAGCCCCCGATGCACGAGCCGGAGCGGCGGCGCCGTGTAGAAGAGGCTGATCAGGACCCCGGCGAGCCCGATCCCGAACAGCGCCCAGAACCCCCGGTCGATCGCGAGGAACAGCCCGATCGCGACCGCCACCGCGTAGAACCCGACCATCAGCGCGACCAGCGAGCGCATCGACATCAGCCCGTAGTGCACGACGCGCGAGCCGCCGGAGAACTGCGTCGGGGTCACGTTCGCCGCGTCGGCGCCGGACATGGTGTCGAAGACGTCGTTCGCCACGTTCAGCCCCAGCTGGACGCAGCACGCTCCGATCAGCGTGAGCAGGGCGAGCCACCAGGAGAAGACGCCCTCGTTCCCGGCGATCGCGATGCCGAGGCCGACCGGGATGACGGTGGCCGATAGGAACGGCAGCCGCGTGGCGCGCAGGAACAGCCACCCCCTGCTCAGCTTGGGCCGCACCGGCTTCCCGGTCTCCTCGCTGAGCTTGTCCATGTAGGCCAGGGCCTGGGGGACGTTGCGTTCGGAGAACTCGAAGAACGGCACGTCCTCCTCGTCCCAGCCCTGGTTCGACTCGGGGGTGAACGTCCAGCCGTACGCCGCCGGAGTCAGGTGGCCCCAGAACTGCACGTAGCGGCGTTCGTCGTAGCCGACGCCGGGCTGGGGGCGGATGTGGCTGAACACGACCTCGACCTCGCGGTCGGCGGGCGGCGCCGGATCGAACGCGTCGAGCTCGATCACGCCGCGCGCGGCGTCCGCCCGGAACCCCGTCGCGACCGACAGCGGGTAGCCGTCGTCGCCGACCGAGACGACGATCGCGTGGTCGAACCGCTCGGTGAGGTCGTCGAGCGACACCGGCTTCGTCTGCGAACGCGCGTTGACGCTCATCGACCGGCCCCCTCGAGCTCGTACTTCCGCGGCGCGCGATCCGTCCGGGCGTCCTCCCACACGAACACGCGGCGCGGGACGATCTCGATCACCGCGCGCTCGAAGAACAGCGGCAGCGCGACGCGCTTGCCCAAGAAGAAGTCGATCGCCGGCTCCTTGACGCGCCACAGCGGCAGCACCGAGCGCTCCCAGCCGGAGTGCAGGTCGTCGTCGACCACGGTCGCGTCGCCCTGGATCGTGATGCGGCGGAACGGGTCGACCCCGACCGCGGAGACCGGGTCCGTGACGCTCACGCTGACGCGGGGGTTGGCCTTGATCCGTTCGAGCTTGCGGGAGAACAGCACGCTCGACGTCATGAGGATCTTCTCGCCGTCGTACAGCGGGATCAGCGGGTGGGTGACCGGCCGGCCGCGCTCGTCGAGCACCGTGAGCTCGGCGACGAGGGCGGCGTTCACCACCTCCTCGACCTCGGGTGGGAGCACGCCCACGTCGACCTCCTGTTGTTCCCGGGGCCGCCGACTGGGGCGTCGACGTCGCGTCCGCGGCCGAATGTCGGTTGGCTTGGTACGGGACCGAGCCTAGCCGAACCCGCCCCGAGCGGCGTTCGCGGCTACGCGCCGGCACGCCGACGCGAACTCGGGAGCGGACGACCCGCGAATGCCGGGGGAGCTGCCGGCCGGGCCGCCACGGGTGGCACGGTGTGCGGCGGCGGGGCGACCGAAGCCGCGTCGGGCCTTCGCGCGGCCGGCCCGACGACCACCGTGATGGCCCGCCCGGTCGCCTCCGCCACCCGTTCGAGCACGCCGAGCGTGGGAACCAACCGCCCGGACTCGAGTCGGGAGACCGCCGACTGCGTCGTGCCGGTCAAGGCCGCCAGCCCTGCTTGCGTGAGCTCCGCGCCGGCCCGAGCTGCCCGCGCCTCGTCCGCGATCGCCCGCACGTCGATGGTCATCTACCAGCGAGTATAGCATGGATGCTATGCACGAATGGACCGCGCACCTGGCGAGGAGCTTCGGAAAGCTACGAGCCGTTGACGACCTTCTTGCAGGCCGAGAACTCCGACGTGCTGCCGCCGGGCGAGGTCGCCGTTCCCGTGATGCGGTTCCCCACCCGCGTGGCCACCTGGAACTTCAGGTCGAAGCTCCCGACACCCGTTCCGTCGGTGTTCACGTCGGTCCGGCCGAGGAAGCGCTGGCCCTGACCGTTCCCGCTGTCGTCGCAGGTCGGGCTCGAGAACAGCTCGACCACGAACGAGGTGTTCGGGTCGGTCGAGAGCCTCCCGACGACGTGGGTCACGGTCGAGTTCGACTTCGCGCTCTGGATCGTCGGGAAGTTCTGCAGATCGTTGTCCCCGGCGTCGGCGTCGCCGGGGTCGTTGGGCGTGACGCCGTCGTCGCCGAGGTCGATGCCGAGGATCGAGTTCGAGAAGATCGAGTTGCCCTCGATGGTCACGGCCGAGCCGTTCTTCACGAGGACGCCGTTGCCGCCGACGATCGACGGCCCGTTGAACGCGATGACGTTGCCGGCCCCCTTGACGGCGCCGCCGACGAGGTCCTGCTCGCCGTTCACGACCACGCCGTCGGATTCGTTCGGGATCGCCGCGGTTCCGGTGATGTCGGTTCCGATGCGGTTCCCCTGCACCACGGAGTCGGTCGCCTGCAGCTGGACGCCGATCGCGTTGCCGGAGATCACGTTCCCCGCGCCATGGGCGGTCCCGCCAACGGTCAGGTCGTGCTGGAAGAGGTCGTGGACGCCCACCAGGTTCCCGAGCGCCGCGGTCCCGGCGGCGTTCGTTCCGATCAGGTTGCCGCGGATGACGTTGTTCCGGGCGTCCTCGGGGGGCCCGAAGTTGTTCTCGAGCCGGATGCCGTCGCGGAGGTTGCCGGAGATGACGTTGCCGCTCCCCGGGGTGGTGCCGCCGATCAGGTTGTTGCGTGCCGCGTCGAGGTCGATTCCGTCCTGGTGGTTGGGAATCGCGACCGAGCCCGTCACGTCGGTCCCGATGAAGTTGCCGGTGATCGTCTCGTAGGCCCCAACCTGGTTGACGCCCACGTAGATGCCGTCGCGGCCGTTGCCCGAGATGACGTTGCGGGCCTCCGGGGTCGTGCCGCCGATCAACGTGTGCTCCGGGAAGTCGGAGAAGTTGATCCCGTCCTGAGTGTTGCCGAGCGCCGCCGTCCCGGCCGCGTTCGTGCCGATCATGTTGCCCTGCACGACGTTCCCGGACGTCGACGTGAAGTTGAAGATGTCCTCCAGCGCGACTCCGGACCCGCCGTTCCCCGAGATGAGGTTCCCTGCCCCGGCGACGCTCCCGCCTACGAGGTTCGACTTCGCGCCGAAGATCTCGATGCCGTGGTTGGTGTTCGGGAGGGCCGCCGTGCCCGCCGCGTTGGTCCCGATGCGGTTGCCCTCGATCACGTTGCCGTTGCTGCCGATCACGAACACGCCGATCAGACCGTTGCCCGAGATCAGGTTGCGCGCCGCGGGGGTGGTCCCGCCGATCACGTTCCCGCCGACGCCGTTCGCACTGCCGCCGTTGATCTCGATGCCCTGCCGGACGTTCCCGCGGGCGGCGGTCCCGCCGGCGTTCGTGCCGACGCGGCAGCCGACGATCGTGTTGCCGCCCGCGGTGTCGATCTTGATCCCGTCGCCGTCGAACCCGTCGAT
>DATLUW010000976.1:0-5061 GCA_035577825.1 Actinomycetota bacterium
CTGGGGTTCGCGCCCGATCCACGCGACTACGGGATCGGTGCGCAGATCCTTGTCGACCTCGGGGTGCGCACGATGCGCCTGCTGACGAACAACCCGGCCAAGCGTGCCGGACTCGAGGGCTACGGCCTGTCGATCGCCGAGCGCGTGCCGCTCGTCACCGAGCCCACCGAGGAGAACATCGGCTACCTCAAGGCCAAGCGGGAGAAGATGGGGCACCTCATCGACAACCTCGAGGGCGTCGGGGCCGGGCCGGACACGGAGGCCGCGACATGAGCTCCACGGCGCGATGACGGAGTTCCAGGGCCCCGTCGACGGGACCGGGCGGCGGGTCGCGGTCGTCGCCGCGCGGTTCAACGAGGTGGTGGTGCGGCAGCTGGTCGAAGGCGCGCGGGCCTGCCTCGCGAAGCATGGGGTCGCCGACGGGGACGTCGACCTCGCGTGGACGCCGGGGGCGTTCGAGATCCCGCTGGTGGCGCGCCGCCTGGCCGGATCCGGCCGGTACGACGCCGTGGTGTGCCTGGGCGCGGTGATCCGAGGCGAGACCGCCCACTTCGACTTCGTGGCGGGCGAGGCCGCCCGGGGGATCCGCGAGGCCTCCGAGGCGACCGGCGTCCCGTGCCTGCTCGGGGTCCTGACCACCGAGAACCTCGACCAGGCCCTCGACCGGGCGGGTGGCAAGCACGGGAACAAGGGGTGGGACGCCGCCCTCGCGGCGCTCGAGATGGCAGGATTGCTGGAGGCCCTCCCCAAGCGGGAGACGTGACGCACGGAAACGAGGTGACCCGCCGGTGATCGTCGAGAAGCCCTGGGGGAAGGTCACGACCTACGCCCTCAACCAGACCTCCTCCGTCCGGATCATCACGATCGAACCCGGCCAGGAGACCTCCGAGCACTACCACCAGCTCCGCGACGAGATGTGGATCGTGCTCGACGAGGGCCTCCGGATCCAGATCGGGAACCGCCAGGTCGAGGCCCAGGTGGGGGAGGAATTCGTCGTGTCGTCCGAGGAACCGCACCGCATCTCGAACGAGGGCCCCAAGCGCGGCCGCGTGCTGGAGATCGCCCACGGCTACACGACCGAGGACGATGTGTTCCGCCTCCAGGACGACTACGGCCGCACGCTCGAACCCGAGTGGTAGCGCACCCCGCCTGACCTGTGCGTTCGGGGGGTGCGCGGTCGTTGAATCGCAGGGAATCACCGTGCTAGCCTCCGCCCGGTTTCCGACTAGGGGGGAACCCGGTGTCCGGTGCGCTGCTGAATGCGCCGGGTGTAAGGAGGGACGGGCGTGTCGCAGGGAACGGTGAAATGGTTCAGCAACGAGAAGGGATACGGCTTCATCGCCCGTCCCGACGGTGACGACGTGTTCGTCCATTTCTCGGCGATCGTCGGCGACGGCTACCGCAGCCTCACCGAGGGCCAGGAGGTCGAGTTCGACGTCGTGGACGGCCCGAAGGGCAAGCAGGCCGCCAACGTCCGGCCGACCGGCTAGGCAAGCGACCGCGAGTTGCAGCCGCATACCGGGGCACCCAGCACGGACCTCGAGTCCCGTGGGGGTGCCCCGGCGGCGTTTCCGGGGCCTGGGTGCGACCCCGGTCATCGACAGCCCGCGCCATGCCTGCCTATACTCACGGCGAATGGTGGTTCGTGACCGATCTGGGGCGCCGGCGGCGAACGTCGGTGCCCTTTCGTCAACCAGGGAGGTGATGCGCGGTATCCGTTGAGCCGCGCATCAACGACCGGATCCGGTCGCCGCAGGTCCGCCTCGTCGGGCAGGACGGCGACCAGATCGGCATCGTCTCGACCCAGGACGCGCTCCGCAGGGCCCGCGACCTCGACCTCGACCTCGTCGAGGTGGCCCCGCAGGCCCAGCCGCCGGTCTGCCGAATCATGGACTACGGCAAGTACAAGTACGAGCGCGACATCCGGCAGAAGGAAGCCCGCAAGAAGCAATCCCGGATCGAGGTCAAGGAGATCAAGTTCCGGCCCAAGATCGACCCCCACGACTACGCCACGAAGAAGGGCCACGTCGTGCGGTTCCTCAATGCGGGCGCCCGGGTCAAGGTCACGATCATGTTCCGGGGCCGCGAGATGGCCCACACCGAGCTCGGGCGCAAGATCCTCGACCGGCTGGTGGAGGACCTGAAGGACCTCGCGACCGTCGACTCCTATCCGAAGCTCGACGGCCGAAACATGGTCATGGTCATCGCTCCGATCAAGAAGCAGGTCCAGCACGATCAGCCGAAGCCGTCCCGCCCCGCCCGGGACGAGGAGGCCCCCGCCGCCCCGGCGCCGTCCGACAACGGCAGCGCGGCCGCCTCCGATGCGGCGCCGTCCGAACCCGCCGAGGCCGCCGCTCCGGAGTCGACGGAGGGCGCGGCGCCGTCGGAGGCCGACGCGGCCTCTCTGCCACCGGCCGAACCGGCCGACGCGGCTCCCGAGCCACCGGCCGAACCCGCCGATGCGGCTCCGGACACGGGAGAGGCCGAAGCCGCGGAGCCGCCCGGGGCCGCCGCGGCCACCGGGTCCTGACCCGCCCGGGCACGCGGCCGTTCGTTTCGTACACTGGACGACTGCCCCTGCCGCTTCGCGCGGCATCCGCACGCTACGAGGACGGATCACGACCATGAAGCAGAAGACGCACCGCGGCGCCGCCAAGCGGTTCCGGGTCACCCGGAACGGCAAGGTGCTCCACCGCAAGGCGACCGGCAACCATTTCCTCCGGAAGAAGTCCGGGAGCCGCCGGCGCCGCGTCGAGGGACAGTCCCTGGTCCAGGGTGAGGCGCGCACCATGAAGCGCGTCCTCGGGAAGTACAGGTAGGGCATGGCCAGGGTCAAGCGTTCCGTCCACTCGAAGAAGAAGCGCCGCGCCGTCCTCGAGGCTGCCAAGGGCTACCGGGGCGCGCGCCACAAGCGCTACCGCGTCGCCAAGGAGCAGCTGCTCCACTCCGGCGTCTACGCCTACCGCGACCGCCGCGACAAGAAGGGCCAGTTCCGCCGTCTCTGGATCACGCGCATCGGCGCGGCCGCGCGGCAGAACGACATGTCCTACTCCCAGTTCATCGCCGGGCTGAAGGCGGGCGGCGTCGAGCTCGACCGCAAGGTGCTCGCCGACATCGCGGTGAACGACCCGAAGGCGTTCTCCGGGCTCGTCGAGACCGCGAAGTCCTCGCTCGCCTCCGCAAAGTAGCGGCTCCAGCGCGGCGCGCCCCGCTGGTTGGCCCAGCTCCGACCGGGATCTGGTCGTTCGCCGCTCTCGTGCGCGCCCGCCGGCGAATGATCGCCATTGTGACCACCGCAGCGAGTACGGCGAGGCTCAGGGCGACAACCAGCGCGGGAACATCGCTCGGTTCGGCCGTGCCGGCGATGCCTGGCCACGGCGGTGCTCGGTCCCAATTTTGTCCGGCCGGATTCCTCTGGCCGTCACGTCCGGTCAGGAGCCGGCGGCTAGCATCCGGATTCGAATGATCACGTCGCTCCGCAACGCGCGGGTGGCCGAGGCGCTGAAGCTCCGCAAGCGGGCGCTGCGCGACAAGCATCGGCGGTTCCTGGTCGAGGGGGCGCAGGCGGTCGCCGAGGCCGCCGCGGCCCGTCCGTCGCCGCTGCGCGACCTGTTCGTCGGGCCGGACTCCGCGCTCCACCCTGCCGCCGTCGCCGCACGCCATGGCGGGATTCCGCCGGTCGAGGTGTCCGACCAGGTGATCCGGGCGCTGACGTCGACGGTCACGCCGCAGGGGCTCGTCGGGGTCGCGAACATGGTCGACGTCGCGCTCGGCGAGCTTCCAGATGAGCTGTCGCTCGCCGTGGTCCTGTTCGCAGTGCGGGATCCGGGGAACGCCGGCACCATCCTGCGAACCGCCGACGCGGCCGGCGCCGGCGCGGTGGTGTTCTCTGAGGCGTCGGTCGACGTCTACAACCCCAAGGCGGTGCGGTCGTCGGCGGGGTCGGTGTTCCACCTGCCGGTCGTCCGCGACGCGGGAATCGCCGAGTCCGTCGACGCGCTGCGGGCGCACGGCATGGCGGTCTATGCGGCCGGCACGCAGGGCGACCGGACCGTGTACGACGTCGACCTCCGGAGGCCGTCGGCGTTCGTATTCGGGAACGAGGCCTGGGGGCTGCCGGACGAGGTCGCCGGGATGACCGACGGCGTCGTCCGGATCCCGATTCCGGGCGCCGCCGAGTCGCTGAACCTGGCCACGGCGGCGGGGGTGACGTTGTTCGAGGCCGTCCGGCAGCGAACCTCGCGCGGCGGCGGCTCGGGTTCGCTCGAGGACCTCATCTCCGGCGCGGCCCACGACGTCCGGTCGCCGCTCACGGCGGTGAAGGGGTTCGTTTCCACACTCGCGCGAAGGTGGACCGTGCTCGATGACGGACAGCGCCAGGCCATGCTCGACGCGATCGCGTTCGACGTGGACCGGATGAACGGCGTCATCGGCGAGCTGGTCGACGCATCGAGGCTGGCCGCGGGCCGGCTCGAGCTCGCGCAGGAGCCGATCGAGCTGGGCGAGCTCGTCGGCCGGGTCGTGGCCGCTGCGGCGCGCAATCCCGACCACCCGCCGGTGGCCTGGGAGGGGGAGGGCCTGTCGATCACCGGCGATCCCGAGCGCCTCCGCGGGGCGTTGACGGCCATGGTGCAGGCCGCTGCGTGGTGGGGTCAGGAGGGCTCGGTCCGCGTCCGCGCGGCCGCGCGGGGCGGTGAGGTCGAGATGGAGGTCTCGCGGGCCTCCACGGATCTGACGCCGGACGAGGTCGACCACCTGTTCGCCGTCCGGCGGCCGGGGGAGGGCGCCGGCGCGAAGCTCGGGCTCCACGTGGCCCGGGGCGTCGCCGAGGCGCAGGGCGGCTCGCTCACGGCGGACGTCTCGAATGGGATCAGGCTCCGTCTGGTTCTGCCGGGACCCGACTGACGCGACCGCGCCGATCCTGGACCCTCGCGACGATCTCGACGTACATTCCCCGATCATGGCTGGGCGGTCCCCGCGCCGGATGAGCCGAACGCTCGGCGTGGCGCTGCTCGTCTGTCTGCTCGCCGCGTGTGGGACGCGTGCACCGGGCTCGAGCGC
>DATLUW010000977.1:0-3967 GCA_035577825.1 Actinomycetota bacterium
GTCCACCGCGCGGCGGGCGTCCTCCGGGCCGGCCTGCCGCCGGAGACGATGTCGGTGCTCCCGGGGCCGGGTTCGGCCGTCGGGAACGCGCTCGTGTCCGACCCGCGGGTGAACAAGATCGGGTTCACGGGTTCGACCGAGGTGGGCTCGAAGATCATGGCGATGGCCGCGCAGAACATCACGCGGGTCTCGCTCGAGCTCGGCGGCAAGTCGGCGAACGTGGTGTTCGCTGACGCGGACATGGAGCAGGCAGTCGAACGCGGCGTGTGGGGGGTCTTCGGCAACACCGGGCAGGACTGCTGCGCGCGGAGCCGCGTGTTCGTCGAACGGCCCGCGTACGACGACTTCGTCGCCGCGATGGCGAAGCGAACCGACGAGCTGGTGGTCGGTCCACCGCTGTCCGAGGAGACGCAGCTGGGCCCGATGATCTCCGCTGGGCAGCGGCAGACGGCGCTCGACTACCTCGAGATCGGGCAGCAGGAGGGCGCGCGGCTCGTCACCGGCGGCGAGGTGCCGACCGTCGAGGGCGGCGAGGACGGGTTCTACCTGCGGCCGGCGGTGCTGGCGGACGTCGACAACGACTGGCGCGTGGCGCGCGAGGAGATCTTCGGGCCGATCGTGTGCGTGATCCCGTTCGACACCGAGGAGGAGGCGATTCGGCTCGCGAACGCCACCGAGTACGGGCTGTCCGGCTCGGTCTGGACGCGCGACCTCGGGCGGGCCATCCGCGTGTCGAAGGGCATCCGCACCGGCGTGATCAGCGTGAACTCGTCGCACAGCGTGCACACCGAGGCGCCGTTCGGCGGCTACAAGCGCAGCGGCATCGGCCGCGAGATGGGCATGCACGCCGTGAACCTCTACACCGAGGTCAAGAACGTGTTCTTCTCGGAGGCGTAGCTTCCGCATGGGCTGGGTTCCACCGGAGGTGGGTGCGAAGGCGACCTGGACGCGAACCGTGGCGGCCGAGGACGTCGAGCGGTTCGCTCAGGTGACGGGCGACCGGAACCCGCTGCACTTCGACGAGTCGTTCGCGTCGCGCACGCGGTTCGGACGGCTGGTGGCGCAGGGCGGCATCGCGGCGGGACTGTTCAACGCACTCGTGGCGATGGAGTTGCCGGGCCCGGGGAGCGTGTTCCTGCACCAGGAGTGGGACTACCCGGCACCGGTGTTCATCGGGGACACGGTGACAGCGGAAGCGGAAGTCATCGAGGCGCGCGCGGACAAGCCGATCACGAAGCTGCGGTGCGTCGCCCGACGTCAGGACGGCGAGGAGGTCCTGCGCGGCGAGTGCCTCGTCTACACGATGCTGCCGGACGGCTCGCCCGCGACGGGTCCGGGCGACCCCTGAGGGCTCGACGGATCGAATCGCACGCGGTCCGGCGCGTCGAGGTGCGGAGCTCGATCAGGATCGCGTCGCCGGTTGCTCGCCGTCGACCGCAAGGCGGATCGCGTCCGCGGTCGTCATCGCGCGTCCCTGGCGGACTCCCGCTCGAAATTCCTCCTCGTCGTCGAGGACCATGACCGCATCTGCGACCGGCTGCCGGTCGTCGGGCCACCCTCCGAGCGCGCCGCCGGATGCCTCCATGCGCTCGACGGCGCCCCAAACCACCCTGCGCCGGCCGCGTCCCGCCTGCGAGCGGCGGTCCCGGCGAGCAACCCGAGGCGGTAGACGATGGCCTGGGCATCGTCCATCGTGGCCCCGAGGCGCAGTCCCCGGATCGCGTACTGATCGACCGGATCGTCACGGCCGAGCTTGAACGCGTAGTACGCCGCTTGTCCGATCGAACCCGCCTCCCACCATGTGAACCCGATCTCTCGGGCGATCTCCGCGGCGCGGACGAGGTGCTCGATGGCGAGCCTCCGGGAGGGTTCCTCCGCTTCGGTGTCGTTTGCCCCATGGGCGATGAGGTGTCAGCGTGCCGTACCTGAGCATCGGACGGGGAGGGAGGAGCTCATGGTTGCGCTGCGATCGGTCTCACGGATGCCGGGAAGCGTCGTGACGCATGGCGTCGGGAGGCGCGCTCGAAGGATCGGCGTCGCGCTGGCCACCACCGTTGCTTCGGCGGCGTTCGTGCTCGGCGCGCCGGCCGCGTCGGCGGCGAGGGCCTGCGTCGCGTGGACGGGAGGGGCCCAGCCGTCGAACCCCGGGATCGTCAGCAACAACTTCACCGCGACGGCGGTTCTCTCACCGTGCTACGCCTGGGCGGTCGGGACCTGGCGGAACAACGCCGCGGAGCACCAGACGCTGATCGAACACTTCAACGGCTCGGTGTGGACCTTCGTCCCCAGCCCCACCATCGGGACGGAGCACGACGACTTGCTCAACGGTGTCGCCGTCACCTCGAAGTCCAACGCCTGGGCGGTCGGGAACTTCGACAACGGCTCTGCCCTGCAGACCCTGGTGCTGCACTGGAACGGGTCCTCGTGGGCGCACAAGAAGAGCCCCAATCCCGGAGGGGGTTCGTTCGACGACGAGCTGTACGCGGTTGCAGCGACCTCGGCCACGAACGCCTGGGCCGTCGGGCGGTTCCGGCAGAGCGGCACCTCGGACCAGACGCTGATCGAGCGCTGGAACGGCACGGCCTGGAAGGTGGTCCCGAGCCCGACACCCGGGGGCTCGGCCGTCCTCTACGCGGTGGGCGCCACCTCCGCGTCCAACGCGTGGGCAGCCGGGGTCTCATTCAACGGCGCCGCCTACGAGACGCTGATCCTTCGGTGGAACGGGTCGGTGTGGAAGCGTGTCCCGAGCCCGAACCCCGGAGGAACCTCCAACAACAACTTCCTCCGCGGAGTCTCCGTCACCTCGGCCTCGGATGCCTGGGCGGTGGGCCAGTTCTACAACGGGACCGCGTTCCGGACGCTGATCCTGCACTGGAACGGGAAGGCGTGGAAGGTGGTCCCGAGCCCGAACCCCGGCGGGACGTCCAACGACAACGCCCTCTACGGCATCGCAGCCACGTCGTCGACGAATGCGGTCGCGGTCGGCGACTACCACGCCGGTTCGGTGCTGCAGACCCTGACCGAGCGGTGGAACGGTTCCCACTGGAAGTGGGCCTGGAGTCCGAACCCCTCCGGGCCCACGAAGGACAACGCCCTCTTCGGGGTGGCAGCCTCCTCGTCGGGCAACGTCTGGGCGGTGGGATACGCCGGCGGCCCGCCGGACCTGACCCTCGCGATGCACTGCTGCTAGCGCGGGCCAGGTCCGGGAGCTTCGGGGCGCCTCCTCAGGAACCGCTCGCGGCGATCCAGGGCCCAGCGGCTGCGTTCGCCCGGATGAGCACGACCGGAGCGATGCAGGGCGAGGGAACGGCGACGTTCTCGTCGATCCGCGCGTTGCCCGCCGCCGACAGCGGGGCGGTCGCCGTCGCGACGATGCTGGGCGCGCGGGCGTCGCCGCTCGCGGCGTTCGTGCACGTCAGCGCCGCGACGACCTGGGTCACGGGCCCGGTCGTCCCGTCGAGGGCGCCGCCGGTGCCGGTGATGAGCAGGCCCCGGATGTCGGCCCGGAGCCGCCCGTCGCCGGTGAGCCTCGTCTCGCTTCCCGCTGCGACCACCCACGGGACGCCGCCCGAGTTCACCGTTCGGACCGGCCGGTTCGCGCCGGGCGAGCCCACGAGGTCGGAACGGAACACGTCGCGGCCGGTCCCCGACGCCGGAAGGGTCGCGGCCAGCGTGACACCGACGACGAGTCCCAGGAGCAGGGGCATGAATCGCTTCACGGCTACCTCCAGTTCGTTCGGGGACGCCGGTACTACGCGGGAGGGTCAGCGGGAGATTCCGGTCATTCTCTGCGATCGGAAACGAGCCGGCTGATCACAGCGAGCTGCGTTCGGTTCAGACCGAGCGGCCGTAGCGGTCGCGTTCCCAGTCGGTGACCGTCTCGCGCCAGGCTTTGAGCTCCCAGCGGCGGGTGGTGCTGTAGTAGTCGCTGAAGTCGTCGCCGAGCGCGCTCCGGAGGGATTCGTCG
>DATLUW010000978.1:0-3286 GCA_035577825.1 Actinomycetota bacterium
GAACTCGAAGTCCCCCAGGCCGGAGAGCGACAGGCGCTGGGCGTCGGAGATCGAGACGAGCGAACCGTTCAGGCCAAACCCCGCGTCGACGCGCTCGTCGTCGGCGACCGGGCCGGGGAGCCGGGTCTCGATGCCGGCCGACCCGTTGAGGATGCGTTCGATGTTGACGGCGACGGCCAGCGCGTCCTTCTCCGTCGGGAGCTTCACCGTGGTCGCACCGGAGGGCGTCGGCGGGGCGGCGCTCGCGCTCGACGCGCTCATCGTCGGCGTCGGCGCGGCGCTCGCCGCAACGGTGGGCGCAAGGGCCAGGAACGCCGCCGCTCCTCCCGCCAACGCCCGTCGCATCACGGGTCGAGTCCTCATCGCCACCAGTTTGCCGTGGGCGACGCCGCAGCGGAGGCCCTCGAGCTCGGTCCGGGTACCGGGCCGGGCTCGCGGCGTCAGGTCTGGGAGATCGTCGGGAGGGTGGAGGAGAGCGGATCGTCCTTCACCGGCGCGTAGGTCATGTCGTGGAACGACGCGAAGTACGTGTCGTCGTCGATCACGCCCTCGTGGTTCTTCTCGTTGAACCCCCGCTCGTCGCCGTTCGCGCCGCGCGTCTCGACCTCGTTGAGGGCGCCCACGAGCGGCGCGCCGCCCTGGCCGTTCGCCGCGACGAGCGCGGCCTGCAACAGGTTCACGAAGTCGTAGGGATACATCGCGTAGTCCGGCGGCTGGTAGACGGTCTTCCCGCCGGCGGTCTTCACGCCGGTGTCGTCGCGGCCGAACGCCTTGATATAGGCGTCCTGGAAGTCGAGGAACGGCTTCGGTCCGCGTTCGGCCGTCATCCGCCCCGCAGCGAACGTCAGTCCGTCGACCCACTCCGGGTGGTCGGCGAGCTGCTGGCGGACGAGTGGGTCCTCCCCGGACGCGGGCGTGTACACGGGCACGTCCCAGCCGCTCGTGCGGGCCGCCCGGATGACCTCCGCGATGGTCGCCGCGCGCGCCCACACGAGCAGCGCGGTCGCGCCCGCCTGCCGCGCCTGCAGCACCTGCGGGGAGACGTCGGTCGCGGTGCTCGGGATCTGGATCTTCGCGGCCACGTTCTCGGGGATGTGGTCCCAGGCGTCGTCCAGGGCGACCTGGCCCTGCCGGCCGTAGTCGCTGTCGTCGGTCATCAAGGCGACCTTCCGGCCCTGCGGCGCCAGGTACTCGGAGAACCGGAACGAGATCCCGTGGTCGGTCGGCGCGATGCGGAACACATTCGGCCGGGCCGCCGGGTCGACCATCCCCTCGCCGCCCTGATACACGATGCAGAGAGGGACGTGGGCGGCGTTCGCGACCGGCCAGGATGCGTCGATGCCGGTTCCCTCGTCCACGATCGCGACGGCCCCGTCCGCGACGGCCGTGCGGACGTTCGCCACGGCCTGCTCGGCCGACAGGCCGTTGTCGTACTTCTTCACCGCGAACGTGTACCGGACGTCCCCGATGTCGAACCCGTCCGTCCCGTTCAGCTGATCGGCGGCCAGCTTGATGCCCCGGTAGATCGTCTGCCCGACGAACGCGTCCTCAGAGAACGGCGCGTTGACCGCGATCAGCAGCGTCCGGGTCTGCGAGGGCTCGTGGGAGCTCGAGCAGCCGGCGGCGATGGTTGCCACGACGACGAGCGCAAGGACGGACGTCCGGCCGGGGAAGCGGGGCATGGGCAAGCGAGTCTACCGGCCGCCCCCTGGTCCGGGAGGGGGTCGCCGGGCCGTTCGGGGCCCTCGATTCCCGTGCTCCGCACCCCCCGTGACCAGCGCAACCACCCCTGGGAAGGGGTTCGATGTGGTATGCAGGGCGCAGGAATGTCACAGCGTGGGGTGATGCAGCGGGGGCGCCGGGGGGCGCGCGGGCCGGCCGGTCTGCTCGGCGGACGGTACGCGTTCCGGTCGCTCGTGGGCGAGGGCGGCATGGCGGAGGTGTTCTCCGCGCTGGACTCGGTGCTCGAGCGGCCGGTCGCGGTCAAGGTGCTCCGCGAGGGGCTCGCGCACGACCCCGCGGCGGTGGCGCGCTTCCGCCGGGAGGCCCGCGCCGTGGCGGCCGTCTCCCACCCGAACATCGTCGCGATCCATGACGTCGGCGAGGTCGAACACGACGAGGTCGTCGACGGCCGGTTCGTGTCGCGGGGACGGCCGTTCCTGATCACCGAGCTGATCGTCGGGCAGCCGCTCGACGCGATGCTCCGCCGGGACGGCCCCCTTCCGGCCCAGCGCGTGGCCGAGATCGGCGAGTCGGTCGCGGCGGCGCTCGCGTTCGCCCACGGCTCGGGGATCGTCCACCGCGACCTCAAGCCGGCGAACGTGATGCTCACGCCCTGGGGCCACGTGAAGGTGCTGGACTTCGGGATCGCCCTGGCCGCCGCGTGGACGCCGACCACCGAGGGCGGCAAGGTCCACGGGACCGCCGAGTACCTCTCGCCCGAACAGGCCCGCGGCTGGCCGGTCGACGGCCGGTCGGACATCTACTCGCTCGGCGTGGTGCTGTACGAGCTGCTGACCGGCCGGGTGCCGTTCGTCGGCGAGAACCCGGTCGCCGTCGCGTACCAGCACCTCGAACGGCTCCCCGAACGCCCGTCGCGCCTTCGCCCGGACACGCCGCCCGAGCTCGAACGGGTGATCATGCGCTGCCTCGAGAAGGATCCGCGGCAGCGCTACGAGAGCGCCGGGGCCGTGCGGGCCGCGCTGCGGCACGTACGGCGGGGGTCCGACCCCGGGCGCACGGCCGCCGTGCGGCCGGGCGCCGACGCGACCGCGCCCGTCGGGACGATGGCCGTTGCGGCCATCGCCCCGCCGCCGCCCGTGCCGGTGGCGCCCTCGGCCGTGCCGACGGTGCCGCACCACGCCGCGCGGCAGGGCGCGACTGCGGTGGATCCGCTGGGGGGCGAGCCGCCCGGGCGGGGCCGCCGGCGGCGGAGCCGCCGGTGGGGCCGTGGGATCGGGATCACCGTGATCCTGCTGCTCGCCGTGGCGGCCGCCGTGGTGGTCCCCTCGTTCTTCCGTTCGGCGCCGGTCGCCAAGGGCTCGCCGCCGCACCACGCGCCCGTCGCCCCGGTCGGCGTGACGGCCAAGGCCTCCTGCGTCGGGTTCGCCCATGTCCAGGTCAACCTGCAGTGGGACGCGGTGAACACCGAGGAGGTGACGGGGTACGTGGTGTACCGCGTGGACATCCCGGACACCTGGCCGATCGCCGTGGCGCAGCTGCACAGCCGCGGCGCGACCTCGTTCCTCGACCGCACCCTGAAGCCGGGCGACAGCCCCACCTACTA
>DATLUW010000979.1:0-3779 GCA_035577825.1 Actinomycetota bacterium
TGTTGTTGAAGCTGGCCAGGTCGGACGCCAGCTTGACGAGCGCCAGCGACATGTCAGCCGACTTGTCCGCGGTCAGCCCCATCGAGACGAACAGGTTGCCGTAGGTGGCCGCGGCCGACAGCGCTGCGTTCTGGCTCAGCCCCAGCGCGGAGGCAGACGTCTTCCCGAAGGCGAGCACTCTTGCGGCATTCGCCTTGAAGACGACGCCGACCTTGCTGACGGTCTCCCCGAGGTCGCTCGCCGACTTGATCGATGAGGCGAGCAGGGCGGTCCCGGCGATCGCGACGGTTGCCGTGGCGGCTGCGATGAGCTTGGCCGTGTTCTTGATGCCCGTGCCGATCTGCTGGCCTGCCAGGAACGCGCGGCCTTGCGTCTTGTCGAGGTTGGCGTCGAACTTCGACAGCGCCGCGTTGGCCTTCGTCAACGGCCCGGTGAACCCGTCCTTGAGGCTGAGGGCGGCGATGAGCTTCGCGGTGTCGGCGATCATCGTCTACACCGCCCGCAGCTTGGCGAGGTTGGCGGCCTCACCGGCCTGTCCCTGTCGCACGATCCGCCCGACGCCCAGCTCGGCGATCAGTTGGAGACGCCAACGAGCGACGGCGAAGTCGTCTCGGTGTCGGCCATCGGGGAAGTTGAAGTCGAGGATGGCCTCGACGGCTTCGGGGGCCTGGACGCCGAACCATTCGTCGCTGACGTCGACTCGCTGGTCGGCGTAGAGGGCGAGGAGCTCGACGCCCGGGCCACCAAAGGGGCGATCACCGCCTCCGAGTACAGCGCGTCCGCTTCGTCGCCGACCGCCATCGCGGCCTCCGAATGCGACAGCAGGAGGTCGCGGATGGCGGTCTTGGAGACCTCGAGCGGGCGGGCCTTGCCCTTCTCGTCGACGGTCACGAGCGACCACGACTCGATGCCGAGCAGCAGGTAGGTCTCGGTCAGAGACGCCATGATCTCGGCCGTCGAGACGTCGGGGTCCTCGGACTTGAGCAGGACGAACGTGTTGCGCGCCGTGAGCGCGGACCGGAAGTCCAGGCGCTCACGGAGCGTGATGGTGTCGCCATCGGGGTGCCGGACCTCGCCCGTCGCCTTCGGCGGGCAGAGGCATCCCACGGTCGCCATCAGGAGCCAGCTTCGCCGAGCTCGGCCTCGGACAGGGTGTTGACGAGCACGCTCTCGAAGACACCCTCGAAGTCCTCGGGGTCGTAGAAGGCGTGGCCGGTCAGGACGATCGCCGTGTTCTGCCCGACCTCGGCCTCGGCGCGGGTGTAGTAGCGGAGCGGCATCGTGACCGTCCAGCCGTAGAACGTGGACGGGGACTGGGCGAGGACCGTCGAGACGAAGACGAGCTGGACGTAGCGGTTGACCGCCTGGTCGCTCATCCAGTCGTCGGACTCGGATCCGGTCCCGACCGTGTCGTCGGTCTTGGCGAAGGTGCACTCGAGCTCAAGAGCGCGGGCACCGGGGCCGTAGCCGGCGACGTCGAAGGTCTGGGTCCCGTCCGCGGTGCGCTTCTGGTCGACCTCGTGGCTGCCTCGGAGGACGAACGTCTGCAGGGCGTGGGTGATCTGGCCAGCGCCGAGCCCTGCGACGTTGTCGGCGATGTAGATCCCCATGTCCTTGAGGTAGACGATCGCCTCGTTGATGTCGACGTCGAGGCCGGGTGTCGGGACCGTCCCGTCTACCGGGCTGTCGGTCGAGCCCGTCGAGGCGACGGCGCCGAAGCGCCAGGCGAGCGACGCGCTGAGAGCGCCGAGGCCCTCCGGCCCGGTGATCTCGAACGACTCGAGGATGCCGTCGCGGAACTGGTACCAGTCGGTCAGGACGTCATCGCCGAACTCGCCCGTGAAGACGTCCGGTTCGTCGACGGTCGCGCTCGCCGGGTGGTGCGTCCACGTCTTCGCGTCGCCGCCGCCGGTCGGGGAGACCGCCCCGCCGAAGAAGCCGCACATGATGATCGGGATGGTGTTGTACCCGAGCGCGGGGATCGTGGCCGGGAAGGTCAGGTCCGGCGCCACCCGGTACGGCGGCGCGACGGGGTCGAGCGAGCCCGCGTTGATGTCGGGATCGGTCCAGTTGAGATTGACGTCCGGCGTCCCGCTGAACGGGTAGGCGCGGGTGGCGGGGACCGCTGTGCCGAACGCCTGCTGGCGACCGTACTGGTGCTTGCGCAGGCGGACGAAGCCTTGGAACACTGGCATGTCTGGTTCTCCTGTCGTGTCGTGAGTGCGCCTACCGACCGGCGCTCGGTCATGGAGAACTGCGGAGGGTCAGCCCAGGGCAAGGCCCTCCAAGGTCAGTCGCGTGGCGTAGTAGACGAGCTGGCGCTCGGGCGGCATCCACTCGGGGACGTAGTTCGGGAGGTCCTCGGTGTCGGTCACCGCGATCAGCGTGTTGGCGCCGGCCTGGTGGTAGCGGGTGTTCACCCAGTCGAGGAAGCCGTCGACGAACGCGTCCTTCTGGTCGGCCGCTTCCTTCGAGTCGAAGATGCCGTGGACGACGATCACGTCAGCCGCCGGCGTGCGCTGGCGCAGCGTCGGCCCGAGATACTCGATGTGCTCGCGGATCAGGTCGACGAAGCCGGTCGGCGGGTTGATCGAGCGTGGGCGGGCAGGGTAGACCTGCATCTTCACCGACGCGTCGGTGGCGTAGTCCTCGAGGAACGTCACGGAGGCGGCGCGCATGGCCGCTTGCAGGCCCACCTAAGCGGCCCTGTTCCAGACCTTGATGACCTCGGCCGACATCGGGTAGCGCTGCAGGGCCTCACGCGCCGAACGGGCGCGGAACGGCCGGGCGCGGTAGCCCGGGTGGACCTTACGCGCCTGCGAGGCGAAGATCGTCCGCCCCAGACGGCCCTGGCTGCCCTTCGGCCGGCTCTTGCGTCGCTGCAGCGAGTGCGGCCTGACGCCCGCGTCCACGAAGTAGCCGGTGTACCGGCCCTCGACGACTGCGCGCTTGGCTGTGGCGGACCTGCGTCGGATCGAGTCGTGCAGCTTGCCCTTGCTGTACCGGGTGTTCCGGTCGGGGACGCGCTGCCGACTCAGCCGGACGGTCTCGTCGGCCCACTGCTTCCCGGCAGGCTTGAACACGTCCTTGCCGATGGCCTTCATCCGGGCCTGCAGTTCCTTCTTGCCGGTGAGTCCCATCAGGCTATGCCGAAGACGCGACGGTGGCCCCTGAGGAGCCGGAGATAGGTCGGGTCTCGGGATCCGACGTCGGCGGCGAGCTCGGGCCGAAGCCCGATCAGCTCAGCCAGCCGGAGCGCTGCCTGCGAGAGCGAATCGTCGGGCTCGTCTTCGTACTCGTCCCAGTGCCCGACATCGTGCTTGACCTGTGCGATGGCTGCGGCCACGACGCGGTCGATCGTGTCATCCCAATCCGTCGACGTGATGTCGAGGACCTGTTTGACTTCGTCCGCGTCGGGCCAGTCAGCCATCAGGATCGTCGTCAGCTAGGGACTAGCTGGCGATCTGGTACGTGGTGAACGCCGACGGATACATCGGCGCGAACCAGAGGATGCCCACGACCGCCACGTCGCGGCCAGCCTTCGCCGGGACGTCGACCTGGAGGGTATAGGTGCCGTCCTCGGTCCAGCCGAAGCCGCGCGACGGGCCGACGATCGCGTCGATGTCGCCGACGCTGTCCATGGCCGGGACGTAGACCGGGCGGAGGCCCGAGATCGTCCCGCTGGCGCCCTGGCCGGCCGTGAAGCCCGCCTGGATGCTCGAGTACAGCGGGGCGTTCGTGCCGTCCGCCTTGGCGTCGATGAAGGCGGCCACGCCCGT
>DATLUW010000980.1:0-3340 GCA_035577825.1 Actinomycetota bacterium
CGAACGTCACCGGCTTGGTGACGTCCTTCACGGTCAGCTCGCCCTCGAGCCGCAGCCCGGTCTCGCCGGCCCGCTCCACCTTCGTCGAGCGGAACGTCATCTCCGGGAACCGCTCCACCTCCAGGAAGTCGCCCGAGCGCAGGTGGTCGTCCCGGTCGGCCGATCCCGTCGTGATGCTCGCCGTGTCGACGCGCACCTCGACCGTCGAGTCCTCCGGCCGCTCGCCGACCGTGATCGTGCCGCCGAACACGTCGAAGTGGCCGCGCACCTTGGTCACCATGAGGTGCCGCGCGACGAACCCCAGCCTGGAGTGCGCCGGATCGACCTCCCAGGTCCCCACCGCCGGGATCTCGATCCCGCCCTGCACCCTCGTCGCCTCCGCCATGGTCCCTTCCTCCTTCCGCCCGGGCGCTCTGCCCGCCCCGGGAACGTCTTTTGATCGTTGCCTCATCAATCGTTGTCGACGCAACGATACTACAGAAGTCGTTGCGGCGTCAACTGTTCTTGGTAGACTTCCCTCGACATGGACGAACGAAACCGGGACGCCGGGCTGACCGCCTGGATCGCGCTCGTCGAGGCGCACGCCGCGGCGGTGGAGAGCGTGGAGGCCGACCTCGTGCGCGAGGCCGGCATGCCCCTTTCCTGGCACGAGGTCCTGGTTCGCCTGTCGCGGTCAGACGAACGGTCGATGCGCATGCAGGAGCTCGCGAAGGCGGTCCTGCTGTCGAAGAGCGGGCTGACGCGCCTGGCCGACCGCATGGAGACGGCCGGGCTCATCGAGCGAACCGCCTGCGACTCGGACCGGCGTGGCACCTGGGCCGTGATCACGCCGAAGGGCCTCGAGGCGCTCGACCGTGCGACGCCGCCGTTCCTCGCGGCCGTCGACCGCCACTTCGCCGGGCACCTGTCCCCCGACGAGATCGAATCGGTCGCGTCGTCCCTCCGCAAGGTCACCCACGCGCACGACGCCGGCCAGTGCACGGCATCCGACCTCACCGAGCCCGCCGCAGCCCGCGTCTGACGAGTCCGGCCTGAAGGTCGGGGCGGCGGGATTTGAACCCGCGGCCTCGTGCTCCCAAAGCACGCGCGCTACCAAGCTGCGCCACGCCCCGCTGATCGCGAACGAATTGTAGGCCCGCGTTCCGGTGAATCCTCGGCGCGGGCAGCGCTGCGCCGGGGGTAGGGAGGGGTGGGCCGGACAAGGCGGGCACGGCGGCGGAGTCGGCGCAGCGCTGTTGCGATCATTGCGGTACCCGACGCCCCGCGCAACCAACCACGTCAGAGCGGTCGTCCCGGGTTGCCGGTCGGGGTTCGTTCGGATATGACCTCTGCATGCCGGGCGGTGTGGAGCTCTCGCGACTCGACAAGCCGTACTGGCCCGACGACGGCCTGACCAAGGGCGACCTCATCGGGTACGTGCGGGCGGTGTCGACCCAGTTCGTCCGCCATCTGCGGAACCGGCCGCTCACCGTGATCCGGTTCCCGGACGGCGTGAACGGCATGTCCTTCTATCAGAAGCAGACGCCGGACTACGCCCCGGACTGGGTGCGGACGGTGACGCTGCCGGCCGACTCCGGGCGCGGCAAGCGCAAGGAGGTCCGGTACGCGCTGTGCAACGACGAACGCACGCTCGTGTGGCTCGCGAACCAGGGTTCGATCGAGTTCCATCCGTGGATCTCGCGGGTCGACCGGATCGAACGGCCCGAGTACCTGATCATGGACGTCGACCCGCCGCCGGGGCGGTTCGACCTGGCGGTGCGGACGGCGCTGGTGGCGCGGGAGGTGCTGTCGCGGCACGGGCTCGAGTCCTGCGCGAAGACGTCCGGGGCGAAGGGGGTACACGTGTACGTCCCTCTCGCGCGCCGGCACGGGTACGAGGAGGCGTCGCGGGCGGCGTTCGCCCTGGCGGCCGAGGCGGCGGCCCTGGAACCCGACCTCATCACGGTGGAGTTCTTCAAGAGCGAACGCGGCGATCGCGTGTTCCTCGACGCGACGCGCATCGGCCCGGGCAAGCACGTCGTGTGCGCGTACTCGCCCCGGGCGCGGCCTGGCGCGCCGGTGTCGTTCCCGGTTCCCTGGTCCGACATCGAACGCGTTGCGCCGCAGGACTTCACGATCGCGAACGTCCCGGGACTCGTCGGCGACGGCGACCCGTGGCAGGACCTCATGCCCGCGGCGCAGCGACTGCCCGCCGAGCTGACCCGCGAGCCCGAGCCTCCCGACTCAGCCTGAGGGCGCCGGCGGGTCGAACCGCTGCACCTGCCCCGCCTGGTAGAGCGGCACCCACAGCGAGCGTCCGTCGACCGCGATGCCCTGCAACTGCGAGAACCCCGCGATCCCCTCCGCCGCTGCCGTCCCCAGGTCGTCGACGTGCGTCACGGTCCGGGTGCGGGCGTCGAACTCGTAGAGCAGCGACGCGTTCCCGTGACCCACCCAGACCATGTCGCCCTGTCCGACGGTCGCGTCCGCGCACGTGTTCGGCAGCTGGGACGCGTACGTGGTGACGGTGGTGACCTGGTTCGTGCGCGGGTCGATCTGGCGAACCGAACCGTCGAGCGACGACACCCACACGCTCCCCGCGGCGAACGCGGCCTCGGATGGGTCCTGGCCCACCCCGGAGATCGTCGCCAGGACATGGCCGGAGGCGGGGTCGATCCGGACGACGACCCCGGCGTCCTGGACCGACCACCACACCGATCCGTCGCCGAACCGCACCTGGTTGAAACAGTCCTCCGGGAACCCGCTGCCGGACTTCAGCCGGAGCAGCGGCGCCCCCGTTTTCGGGTCCAGCTCCACGAGGGAGTCGTGCGCGTCGTCCACCCACGGGTGACCCGCCGCGAACACCCCGGAGGCCACCTGCCCGTCGAACCTCCGGACGACACCGTTGGTGGCGGGGTCGATCGCGACGAGCGAGTTGTCACCGGGAAACCACACCAGGCCGCCCCCCGCGAAGGGCCACTGCGCGTGAAAGCCGATCCCCGGGATCCGAGCGAGGATCGCGCCGTTCGACGGGTCGACCCGGAAGGCGGTCCGCGAGTGGTGGCCCGACACCCAGATGGAGCCGAACGCCGCGAGGGCGCCCTCGGGGGAGGTGAGGCGGGCCGTCTGGACGGCATGCAGGGGCGTGATCGGCACCGTCGGCACCGAGGTCGTCTCCGGCGCGGGCGGCGCCTTCGGGTACGGCACGCGCTCGACGCGCGGCTTCGGCACCGGTGACGGCGCAGGCGACTCGGGCGCGGAGGTCGCGGACGCGGGCGTGGTCTGCAGGGGCGCGGGCGTGGTCTGCGGCGTGGTCGAGTTCCCCGTGGTCGCGCGCGGCGACGGGGTTCGTCCCGGTGTC
>DATLUW010000981.1:0-12468 GCA_035577825.1 Actinomycetota bacterium
CGCCCCCCAGCACGACCAACCCGAGCAGGGCGAGCATCTCGGTGACCGAGGGCATGACCGTCAGCAGGAACCCCGGTTCGTGTTCGACCCCCGGCCCGAGCGACTGCTCGAGCCCGTGCACCCACGCGCCGAGGAACACGAGCGGCAGCAGGACGAGGAGCGAGGCGCCCGCCACGCGCGCCGGCGCCAAGCGGTACAGGCGGAAGGCCCCGGCCAGGACCGAGCCGACGCGGAGGCGGGCGATGTGCGGGTGCCGGTCCGCGTCCGCGCGCTGGGCCATTGGACGACCGATCGTAACGGCGCAGTCCCGGTCCGGGATCGGCTGCCGCCGTCTCGCCGCTCCGGCGGGCGACGTTCACACGCCGTTCATCCCGGTCGATGGACCTTCATCCCGGTGGGTTGATGCCTCGGCGGGCGGGGCGCCAGGATGCTGGAGCCGAACGAGGGTTTGGTCGTTCGGCTGCTCCACGGGGAGGACCGGATGAGCGAAACAGGGACGCCGGTGACGGACGATCCGGGCGCCGGAGCGCCCGCGGCCGGAGGCGAGGCCTCGGGGGGCTTCGGCCTGCCGGTGGCGATGGCCCTGATCGTCGGGAGCATCATCGGCGTCGGCATCTTCAACCTGCCGACGTCGCTCGCCACGTACGGCCCAATCAGCCTGGTGTCGATGGCGTTGACCACGGTCGGCGCGCTGGCGCTCGCGCTGCTGTTCGCGTCGCTCTCCCGGCGGCTGCCGGCCGACGGCGGGCCGTACGCGTACGCCCGCGTGGCGTTCGGCAACGGGTGGGGCTTCGCGAACGCGTGGTCCTACTGGATCACCGTCTGGGCGGGCAACGCCGCGATCGCCGTCGGCTGGGTGCTGTACGTCGAGGAGTTCGTGAACAAGGGCGGCAACAAGCTCGGCTCGATCGTGCTCGTCCTGATCGGACTGTGGGTCCCGGCCGTCATCAACTTGACCGGCGTGAAGAACATGGGTGCCGTGCAGGTCATCACGACGATCCTGAAGTTCATCGCGCTGGCGTTCATGTCGACCGTCGGGTTCTTCTACATCAGCACCGCCAACTACTCGCCATTCAACATCAGCGGGCAGAGCGCGACGGCCGCGATCGGCGGGGGGATGGCGATCGCGCTGTTCAGCTACCTGGGCGTGGAGACCGCGGCCGTGGCGGCGGGGAAGGTCCGCGACCCCGACAGGAACGTGCCGCGTGCAACCGTCCTCGGGACGCTCGCCACCGCCGCCGTGTACCTGCTGTCGCTCACGGCGGTGTTCGGGATCCTGCCGAGCGACCAGCTCGCGAGCTCGAACGCTCCCTTCTCCGCGGCGGTGAACGCGATGTTCGGCGGGACGACGTGGGGCGACGTCATGTCCGTGTTCGTGATCATCTCGGGGTTCGGTGCCCTCGTCGGCTGGACCATGATCTGCGCCGAGATGCCGCTCGCCGCGGCGAACGACGGCGTGTTCCCGGAGCACTTCAAGCGATTGAATCGGCGCGGCGCGCCCGCGTTCGGGATCATCGCATCGACCGTGCTGGCGTCGATCGCCATCGTCATCAACTACCTGGGATCGAACGGCCCGGACGTGTTCACCACGCTGGTGCTGATGACGGGCATCACCGCGGCCATCCCCTACGCGTTCTCCGCGCTCGCCCAGATCAAGTGGCGGCTCGCCGACAAGCGGCGGATGCAGACCCCACGGTTCGCCCGCGACATGGTCGTGGCCATCCTGGCGGTCGTGTTCTCGGTCCTGTTCATCTGGTACTCGCGCAACACCGGAAGCGACAACTGGTTCACGTACTGGGCGCCGTTCATCCTGACCGCCGTCGCGATGGCGCTCGGGATCCCCGTCTACCGTCGCCAGAAGAGCCGCATGGCCGAACCCGAGCCCGTCCCGGACTACCGCTGACCGAGGAGACCTGCGCATGAGTGCGAACGACACCACGCTCGAACCCGGCGTCCATTCCGAGGTCGGGAAGCTCCGCACCGTCATGGTGCACCGGCCGGACCTGGCGCACGAGCGGCTCACGCCGACGAACTGCCACGACCTGCTGTTCGACGACGTGATCTGGGTACGGATGGCCCGGCAGGAGTTCGACACGTTCACCGAGCTGCTGCACGAGCACGACATCGAGGTGCTCCTGCTGCACGACCTGCTGTCGCAGACGCTCGACCAGCCCGACGGGCGCGCGTGGCTGCTCGAACGGCGGCTGCGCCCGGAGGACGTCCTCGGCGTCATCGGTCGGGCACTGCACGACTGGATGGATGAGATGCCCTCGGAGGACCTCGCCACGTGGCTGACCGGCGGCGTGACCGTGTCCGACCTGCCCGCCGAGGCCGGCGACATCGTCCGCAGGGCGCTGCACCCGGACGACTTCCTGATCGCGCCGCTCCCCAACCACCAGTTCACGCGCGATCCCAGCGCGTGGGTGTACGGCGGCGTGAACCTCCATCCGATGTACTGGGCGGCCCGGCGCAAGGAGACGCTGAACACCGAGGCCATCTACCGGTTCCACCCGCGGTTCCGCGACGCGAAGTTCGAGACGTGGTTCGGCGGGTTCGACCATGACTGGGGTACCTCGACCATGGAGGGCGGCGACGTGATGCCCGCCGGCAACGGCGTCGTCCTCGTCGGGATGGGCGAGCGGACGAACGCCGCCGCGGTGAGCCAGATGGCCAAGAACCTGTTCAAGGCCGGGGCGGCGCGCCTGGTGATCGGAGCGCGAATGCCGCGTGAACGTGCGGCGATGCACCTCGACACGGTGTTCACGTTCTGCGACCGTGATCTCGTGACCATCTACGAGCCGGTGGTGAACGCGATCACGCCGTTCCTCGCGCGGCCCGGCGACGACGGCGAACCGGTTGTCGAGATGTCCGAGCGGGGGTTCCTCGAAGAGGTGCGCGGAGCGCTCGAGCTGAGCGAGCTCCGGACGGTGCCCACCGGCGGCGACATCTTCGAGGCCGAACGCAACCAGTGGGACGACGGCAACAACGTGGTCGCGCTCGAGCCCGGCGTGGTCGTCGCGTACGAACGGAACGAGGCCACCAACCAGAAGCTGTCCAAGGCCGGGGTCACCGTGCTCACGATCCCCGGCCAGGAGCTCGGCCGCGGCCGCGGCGGCGGACACTGCATGACGTGCCCGATCGTCCGCGACGCATGAGCGGCGCCCGAACGGCAAAGGAGCGGAGATGGCGTTCAATCTGAAGAACCGGAGCTTCCTGAAGGAGATCGACTTCGAACCGGCGGAGCTGCGGTTCCTGCTGCAGCTCTCGGAGTCCCTGAAGCTCGCGAAGTACGGCGGGTACGAGGTCCCCCGGCTGTCCGGCAGGGAGATCGCGCTGATCTTCGAGAAGACGTCGACGCGAACTCGGGCGGCGTTCGAGGTGGCATCGCACGACCAGGGCGCGCACGTGACCTACCTCGACCCGTCGGGCTCGCAGCTCGGGCACAAGGAGTCGATCGCCGACACCGCCCGCGTCCTCGGGCGCATGTACGACGCGATCGAGTACCGGGGCAACGCCCAGGCCGACGTCGAGACGCTCGCCGAGCACGCCGGGGTCCCCGTCTACAACGGGCTCACGAACGAGTGGCACCCCACGCAGATGCTGGCCGACTTCCTCACGATGCACGAGGCGAGCAACAAGCCGTACGACGCCATCTCGTACGCGTTCATGGGCGACTGCCGGTTCAACATGGGCCGCTCGCTGCTCGCGATGGGCGCCCTGATGGGGTCGGACGTCCGCCTGTCCGGGCCCGAGGAGCTGCACCCGCCGAAGGACGTCGTGGACCTCGTCGACGGCATCGCCGCGAAGACCGGCGCCACCATCACGATCACGGACGATTCGGAGAAGGCGGTCTCCGGCGTGGACTTCGTGCACACCGACGTGTGGGTGTCGATGGGCGAGGCCAAGGACGTGTGGGCAGACCGCGTCAAGCTCCTCACGCCGTACCAGGTGAACGCCGACCTGCTCGCGTCGACGGGCAACCCGAAGACGAAGTTCATGCACTGCCTGCCGGCGTTCCACGACCCGAACACCACCGTCGGCTCGGAGATCATGGAGCACACGGGCATGCAGTCCGGCCTCGAGGTGACGGGCGAGGTGTTCGAGTCCGGGCGGAGCATCGTGTTCGAACAGGCCGAGAACCGCCTGCACACGATCAAGGCGATCCTGGTCGCGACGCTCGGCTGACCCGCGGCGGCGCCCCCGTTCGGTCCTTCATGCCAACGGCGCGATGCCGCCGCTCGGCCCAAGGCGTTGAATCGCCTCCGCGAGCGGGATTCCGCGGGGGAGGTGCCATTCAGCGTGGACGAGGACACGACGCGCGAGGCTGACGACGAGACGGCTCCGCAGGACAAGCACGGGTCCGACGACGCACCGGCCGCGGAGGACGACGCCGCGGACCCGGCCGCCGATGCGGCCGGGGACGAACCGGCCGATGTGAGCTCAGAGCCCGCCGACGAGGCGAGCTCGCGGCCGACCGAGGAGATCGACACGGCGGCGGTGGCGGCCGCCACTGCGAAGCCGGACGAACCCGCCGCCGCAACGGACGAGCCCGGCGGGGACGGCGCGAAGCCCAAGCGGCACCGCGGTCGCAAGATCGGAGCGGTGGTGATGATCGTCCTGACCGCCCTGTTCACGCTGCTCAGCGTGATCGGCGTGTGGGTGCACCGTTCGATCTACAACGAGGCCCAGTTCACGGCGGTCGTCACCCCGGTGGCGAACGACCCCCAGGTCCTCGACCCGCTGGCCACCTACCTCACGCTGGAGGCGTTGAAGGCGATCGACCTCCAGGGGAGGATCGACTCGACGCTCTCCACCATCGGCGGCGTGCTCCCCGGCTCGATCGGGGACCGGCTGGGATCGCTCGCCGCGCCGCTGCAGTCCGCTGCGCAGGATTTCGTGCAAGGCAAGGTGCAGGAGTTCCTTCACTCACCGGGGTTCCGCGAGTCGTTCAACAGCATCGTGGTGGCCGCGCATGGCAAGATCGTCGCGCTCATCAAGGGCGACTACTCCCAGCTGCCGAACATCAACGCGTCCGGATCTTGCGGCAACGCGTCGGACGGCCCGACCGTGTGCCTGAACACCATCCCGATCATCGCGAACGTGCTTCGGGACGTCGTGCAGGGAGCGGCCGACTTCGTCGGGCTGAACGTGACCATCCCCCAGATCACCCCGGACATGGTCCCGTCGCGAGCGCTGTCGATTCTGGGGGCCGCGTTGAGCGTGAGCCTCCCGCCCGACTTCGGCCAGATCCCGATCATGAGCTCGGAGCAGCTGCACTCGTACCAGAGCGCCGCGAAGCTGTTCAACCAGCTCATCGTCCTGTTCATCATCCTGGCGGTCGTGTGCTTCGTCCTGGCGGTCGTGCTCTCGGTCCGGCGCCGGCGCACGCTCGTGCAGCTCGGGCTGGCCATCGCGGGGACCCTGGTCCTCGCCGGCATCCTGCTCCGGGGCGTGGTCAACCACGTCGTGGCCGGCATCCAGAGCCCGGGGGCGCACAGCGCGGCCACCGACATCGTGCCGATCATGGGGGCCAACCTCCGAGCCGTCGGGCGACTCGTCCTGTGGCCGGCGGTGGCGCTCGCGGTGATCGCCTACCTGGCCGGGAAGCCCCGATGGCTGCTGGTGTCCATCGCGGCCGTGCGACGGGTCTCGGTCGAGGGCCAGTCGGGGAGCCGCGTGGCGGCGTTCGTGGCCGAACGGTACGACGTGCTCCTCGCCGCCGCGGCGGGCATCGCGCTCATCCTGTTCGCCATCTTCGGCATCCACTGGGCGTCGGTGATCGTGATCGGGCTGCTCTTCGCAGCGACCGCCTGGTGGCTGACCGCGCTCCGTTCGGGCGAGCGCTCGAGGTCCGAGCCAGCGGCGGCGTGAGCGAACGGTCCGACGCCGGCCCCGCCGACGGGGATTCGCCCGTCGAGCCGAAGCGCAAGCCCGAGCGACGCTGGCCGATGGCGGCGGCAGTGCTCGCCGCGGCGGGTCTCCAGGTCATCACGCCGCGCGAGGGGCGCCTGCCCGCCTGGTGGGTGATCCCGATCGTCGAGGTCGCGATGCTCGTGATCCTGATCGCCCGGGACCCAGGAAGGATCGACAAGCGGTCGGTGGCGCTGCGACGCCAGACGATCTTCCTGATCGGGTTCATGACGGCCGCCACCATCGGCGGCGTGATCCGGCTCAGCTGGCAGATCCTCGACGGGACCAGCAGGGTCTCGGCCGGCGCGCTGCTCGGTCGTGGAGCGGGGGTGTGGATCACGAACGTGATCGTGTTCAGCCTGTGGTACTGGGAGCTCGATCGCGGCGGCCCGGCCGAGCGGGCGGCGGCCGCGCCGATCGAGCCGAGCTTCGTCTTCCCGGAGGACGGTATCCCCGAACGCGTGGCCGAGGGATGGATGCCCCAGTACCCCGACTACCTGTATCTCGCATTCTCGACGGGCACCGCGTTCAGCGCCACCGATACGGCGCCCGTCCGGATGTGGGCCAAGATGACGCTGCTGCTCGAGTCGAGCCTGTCCCTGGTGATCGCGGTCCTCGTGGTCGCCCGGGCCATCAACGTGCTGCCCGGAAGCTGAGAAGACCAGGGAGGAACGCATGGGGTGCCTGTTCGCGCTGATCGCCGCACTCACGCCGAGGTTCGCGCTGTTCATCCTGTGGATCTGGACGAACCTGCTCGATCGGGCGTTCAACGGGTGGCTCCTGCCGCTGCTGGGGTTCCTGGTCCTGCCGTACGCGACGCTGTTCTACGTGCTCGCGTACAACCCCGTGTCCGGCGTGAACTTCTGGGGCTGGGTGTTCGTGGCGATCGGCGGGCTCTTCGACCTCGGGCACTGGTCCGGTGGCTACGCGACCGGCCGGCGGCGGTACGCGACCGCCTGAACACGGACCGTCGCCGGATCGACTGGCCGGCCGGCCCGGAACGGCTCAGGGTTCGGCACCCTCGAGGGTCCGGTAGGTCCAGTCGTACAACACGACGGTGTCCAGCGCGAGATCCTGCACCGAGGCGTTCCGACGGCTGAACAGGCTCCACGCCAGCCCGACGGGCAGCAGCCAGTACAGCAGGGCGCGAAGCAGGGCCTTGAGCGAGCGAAGCCGGGTCCCGTCCACGCGGACAACCCGGATGCCGACGAGCTGCTTGCCGAAGGACTTGCCGGTCGTGGCCCACCCCCAGGTGAGGTACACGACCGCGATCGCCCAGAACACTCCGAGGGTGACCGCGGTCTCCGGGCGGGGCATCTGGAACCGCTTGGTGAGCAGGTACCGGATCACCGCGAACATCACGTACGCGAGGAACTGGAGGATCACCACGACGATCCCGTCCACGACGTCGGCCGCGAGGCGCGAGACGAACCCGGCCCGTTGCCCCTGCAAGGACCGGCCGCGGAGGTGCCGCTCCTGCGCGCCGCTCCTAGACGTTGCGGACGGGGACTCCACCGGCGTCTGCATCCTGCGGCCCGCCTCCTCCCGGGCTCGCCTCCGTGGACGGATCGACGCTCGCCGCACCCGGCCCGGTGTCGGCGTCAGCCGGTCCCACCAGGTCGCGCCCGGCCTTGCGCATCAGCAGCCGGTCCACGATCCGACTCACGAACCGGTCGGCGTTCATGCCCTGGATGCGGACCGCGTCGACGGCCTCTCCGGAGATCGACGAGGTGGACTCGCGCACGATCTCGCGGAGGTCGACCTCGTTCATCACGTCGCTCGTCAGGCCGGCGAGGTCGAGGCGCTTGATCACGGCGTCGACGTCCACCTTCGCCACCACGCCGTCGACGTCGACGCGGTCGACGATGCGGCCGACGTCGACCCGGTCGATCACGCCGTCGAAGTCGACCCGCGACAGGATGTCGTCGATGCTGATGCGGGTCATCACCGCGTCGAGGTCCACGCGGTCGATGATCCGGTCGACGTCGACCCTCGCGATGATGTCGTTGAGGTCGAGGCGGTCGAGGACGGCCGCGACCACCTCGGGAAGCACGCGTTCGAGGAGCGACTCCACCGCCTCGACCGAGCGCTGCTGCTCCTTCTCGCCGCGGGCGCTGAGGCTCTCGAGCGAACGCCGGGCGGCGTCCATCGGCCCCTGGATCAGCGGGAACCGGCCGATGCTGCGGACCACCGGACCGACCCGCTCGTCGAGCACGGCCGCGGTGCGCAGGACCCGTCGCTCGGCGTCGGACACGATCGCGACCGCCGCGCCGGGCAGGAGCGCGAGGAGCCCGGGCTCGGCCCCCTCGTCGGACGGCGCCGGTACCGCCGGTGCCAGCGCGGTCCGGATCGCCCGGAGGGTGATCGTCATGAGGCCCGTGACGAGCCGGGTCACCTCGGTGAACAGGTCGACCGGTTCCGCGGCGTTCGCGCGAAGCTCGGCGACCCGGGCCGCCTCCTCCGACGCCTCGCGGAGCTCCGCGACGGGGTCACGAACCGCATCGTCGAGATCGAGCTCGGCGTCGAGCCCGAGCTCGGCGTCGGACAGCTCGGCGTCGATCGTCGCCTCCACCAGGAGCGCGGCGGCGTCCGCGACGATCTCGTCCGTCGGGTCCTTCGAACCCACTTCGACCACCCCGTTCCCTCGGGTCGCCCCCGTTCCGGCTGGCGTGACGGCGACTTCGCAAGCCGCGTATCGAGGTTCCGCTCCGACGCGCGGAGCGGCATCCTCCCGAACGGACGATACGCCCGTTCCCGGCGCGGATGCCAGGGTTGCCGGCCCGATCAGGCGGGCGTCGCGGCGAGCCGGTCGCGCCGCCGGGTCCACCACTGGTCGAGCCCGATGCACAGCACCAGGATGGCGACGAGGGTCCAGATCGCCGCGGGTTCGTCGATCAGCTCCGTGAAGACGAAGGTCAGCAGCGATGCCAACGCGGTCAGCAGGGCCAGCCAGAGCATGACGACGCTGGCGCCGGTCTCGCGCCGCACCCGGAAGTGCGCGGCCGTGATGAGCGTGAAGATCATCAGCGCGACGGCGCTGCCGATCGACGCGATCGCGCTCAGGTCGAATCCCGCGACCATCACGATGATCGCCGCCGCCTGGACCAGCAGACCGACCGAAGCCCGCCCGCCGAGCCGCCGCCCCAGGACCGGCGGGAACTGCCCCGTCGACGCCAGCTGCTCGCTGAGCCCGGCCGCCGGGTACAGACCGGCGTTGGTCGCTCCCGCGGTCGAGAACAGCGCGGTGACCCCCATCAGCACGAACCCGAAGTGCCCGAGCGTCGGCTTGGCCGCCTCGGCGATCGCGGTCGGCCCGGCGGCGACGACCTCCGCGACGGTGAGCGTCCCGAACACCCCGAGCGACACCGCGACGTAGATCGTCGTGGCGATCCCGAGCGCCAGGTACATGGCCCGCGGGAGCTGTCTCGAGGGCTTCGCCAGGTCCTTCGCCGTGAACGTGATGATGCCGAACCCCAGGAACGCGAAGAACGTGAGCGCCACCGACGACACGATCTGCTTCAGCCCCGGATAGTCCTTCGGCGCGAGCAGCGCCGGGTGCATGTTGACGATCGTGACCACCGAGAACACGCACAGGATCCCGACGACCACGAACACGATCGCGCTCTGCAGCCGCGCCACCCACGTCGAGCCCGCGATGTTCACGAGCGTCATCGCCACCACGATCGCGAGCGCGAACACCTCCGCCCAGGCCGCGTTGTCGTTCGTGAACAGGCTGCTCGCGTAGCTGCCGAACGACACGGCGACCATCGCCGTGATGATGCAGTTCACGGCATAGGTGAGCCACGCCACGACGTTCGCGACGTGCCCGATGCCGAACCCGCGGTTCACGTACTCGAGGAGCCCGCCGGCCGACGGGTATCGCGCCCCGAACTTCGCGAACGAGTACCCCTGGAGCCCGGCGACGACCCCCGCGAGCAGGAACGAGACCCAGACGGCCGCGCCGGCGACCTCCCCCGCGGCACCGAGCAGCGAGAAGATGCCGGCGCCCACCATCGAGCCGACCCCGATGAACGCCGCTTGGCGGACGGTGATGTGTCGGGTGGGCCCCTCCCCTCCGATGGTTGCCGCCACTCGAGCGCCCCCTTGCGGATCGAGGTTGCGAACGCGCGATCTCTCCGGGGAGCGTTCGGCGCGGCACATGGCGCGATCATCACCCCGTTCGGATGGAATCGAACCCGCCCCGGTACTCCGTCGCGAGTCCCCTTGACCCGCCCCCGGGCTTGCCCGAGAGTCGGTGCCGACGACGATTCCACGGCTTCCCGTGAGGGGGCGGGGTCGGCCAGGGGGGAGCGTGACGCGATGAGCGCAGCAGCACCCGCGGCGAACCCGCAGGACGGCGGCGGCCCGGCGGCTCCGCCGGTCGCACCGGCGGCCGGGGCCGGGAAGCCCGCCCCCCGGACCCCCGGCTCCGGCGGCGAGCCCGACCGGGACGCGGCGATCTTCCTGCCGAACCTCGCCGGCCAGTGGACCGACCAGTCGATCGAGACGATGGCCCGGCGGGTGGCCGTCGCCCTCGACCGGTCGGCGTCGGCGGAGGCGAGGTTCGTCGCGAAGCTCGGGTCGACGAACGAGGTCTACGGCAACGGGCTCAAGGCGAGCGTGGCGACCATCTCCCGCGTCGACGGCGCCGCCGAGCTCCCGCTGATCGACGTCTACGGGTTCGAGTACCACGCGTCGCTCACCTCGGACTGGACGAGGCGGAACCTGTTCACGAAGGCGCTGCTGGTCTTCGTGATGACGCTGTACAGCACCGTGCGGCTCATCGGCAGCATCACCCGGCCGAGATCGCGCGAGCGCCGCCCGACGGACGAGGCCGGCGACCGGGAACGGACCGATGGCGGTGGCGCGACCCGCAACCACGTGCGTGCGACATCGCCGCTCCACGTGCTCCAGCTGCTCTACGGGCTCGGGATCCTGCTGGTGTTCTCGGTCTATGCCGCCGTGGTCGTCGTTGCGTTCCTCCAGACCGCGGCGCACCTCCCCTGGCTCTCCAAGGGGCACCCGTCGACCCTCGCGCAGCGGGTCGTCGTCATCGCGACGGCGGTCGGACTATCGGTGCCGAAGATGCAGGATTGGATCTCGAAGCTGGCCGTCGACTACCTGAGCGCCATCACCTATCTGGGGTTCGGCCAGCGCAAGACGGTCATCGCCGGGGAGCTGCAGGCGCTGCTCGAGCACCTCGCCGAGCACCGCGACCCCACCTACGCCCGGATCCACCTGATCGGCTATTCGTTCGGCTCCGTGATCGCGCTGGACACGCTGTTCCCCAAGGGAACCGCGGCGCCGCTGCGGGCGGACAAGGTGCGGACGGTCGTCACGATCGGGTGCCCGTTCGACATGGTGCGGACGTACTGGCGCGACTACTTCACCGAACGCGACGAGCCCGGCGGCCGCCGGAAGTGGTGGAACGTGTTCAACCCCGACGACGTCCTGAGCTCGAACTTCCGCAACGACGCCGAGACGAACGGTGCCCCCACCGAGGGCCTCGACCTCGCCGGGGACCGGGCACCCGACCCCGGCGGGGATCACGTCGTGCGGCCCGACGAGAACATCGTCTACAACCCATCGGGCAAGGGCGGGCTCACGATCAAGGGCCTCTTCGCCCTGACCGGCCTCCGGGCGCACGCGGCCTACTGGGACGACGACGTCGATGCCGACACGTGCCTGATCCCGGTGATGTCGCGCATCTACGCGGGAACGAAGGCCCTCCGGTAGGCGCAACGAGCCGCCGGCCGGTCAAGCGTCGATCGCGGTGTCAGTGCCGGAACGCCTCGTGGCGTCGGTTCGGGTGGCCGCCGTGGCGTTCGAGCTCGTGGACACCGCGCTCGAGGTCGGCCATCAGGATGTCGCCCATGTCCGCGCTGAAGCCATTGCGGACGACGATCCGGAGCACGGCCTCGTCGGTGATGTTCGCCGGCATGGTGTACGCGGGCACCTGCCAACCCCGCGCCCGCAGCTCCCGGGACACGTCGAACACCGTGTAGCCGTCGATGCCGTCATCGAGCGCGAAGGCGAACACCGGCATGTCGAGCTCACCGGTGACGTTGCGGAACTGCGGCATCGCGTCGATGCGCTCGGCGAGCGAACGGGCGGTGTCCATCGACCGTTGCTGGACGCTCGTGTACCCGTCGCGGCCGAGCCGCACGAAGTTGTAGTACTGCGCGCAGACCTGCGCCCCCGGCCGTGAGAAGTTCAGCGCGAACGTCGGCATCTCCCCGCCGAGGTAGTTCACGTTGAACACCAGGTCGTCGGGCAGCGCGTCTGGATCGCGCCACAGGATCCACCCCACACCGGGGAACACCAGCCCGTACTTGTGGCCGGAGGCATTGATCGACTGCACGCGCGGGACGCGGAAGTCCCACTCGAGGTCCGGCTGGAGGAACGGCGCCACGAACGCGCCCGACGCGCCGTCGACGTGCAGCGGGACGTCGAGCCCGGTTGCTGACTGCAGCCGGTCGAGCGCCTTCGCGATGTCGGCGACCGGCTCGTACGCGCCGTCGTAGGTCACGCCGAGGATGGCGACGACGCCGATGGTGT
>DATLUW010000982.1:0-3533 GCA_035577825.1 Actinomycetota bacterium
CTCGAGTGCTGGGCCGGGAGGTGGGACGCCGCAGTCGACCACGCTCGGCGGAGCGTCGAGACCGCGATCCAGTTGGGCGAGACGTTTCATTATCGAGCCTTTGCCCTCTACGCGCAGGCATTGGTCGACGCCCACCGTGGAATGGTCGACCAGGCTCGCGATGCGGCGACCGAGGGGCGAGCGCTGGCCGAGAGCATGGAGCTCGTGTTCGCCGAGGTCCTGCACCTGTCGGTCCTCGGTTTCCTCGATCTGTTCCAGGGGAACCCGGAGGGCGCAGCTCGTCACCTGGGCCGTGGATCGGACCTCATGGTTGCCATGGGCATCCAGGAGCCGGCTCTGTTACGCCTCGTCCCGGACGAGGTGGAAGCGTTGGTTGCACTCGGCCAGCTCGATCGAGCCGAGGTCCTGCTCGATCCGTTCCAGCAGCGGGCAGCGGGGCTGGATCGCGTCTGGGCCCTCGCGACCGGTGCCAGGTGCCGAGGACTGCTCCTGGCGGCACGCGGGGACCTCACGGGCGCGCTCGACTCGCTCCAGCTCGCCCTCGTCCATCACGAACGGCTGCCGGAGCCGTTCGCCCTCGCCCGCACGCTGTTCTGCCTGGGTCGGATCCAGCGCCGGGGGAAGCTGAGGGCCGAGGCCCGCACCTCGTTCGAACGCTCGCTCCGGATCTACGGCGATCTCGGAGCGCGCCCGTGGGCTGAGCGCGCTGGCCGCGAGGCGAGACGGGTCGGCCTGCGCGCAGCCGGGCCGCTCGATCTGACGCCGACCGAGGAACAGGTCGCCGCCCTTGTGGCCGAGGGACGAACAAACCGCGAGGCAGCCGACGCCCTGTTCATGAGCGTGAACACGATCGAGTGGAACCTCACGAGGATCTACCGCAAGCTCGGTGTGCGCTCGCGAACGGAGCTCGCCGCCAAGCTTCGCGAGCGCCAATAGGCGCTGTTGCACGGACTCGATCGCGGATCTCCATGGGTTTCCGTGGTTCCAGGGGCTCCCCTCCTGACTAGGGTCGTTTTCGGCCACTACCAAACGGGAGGACCGATGATCAACCGCCCTTCGCCAGTCGACCGTGCTCGGCCTCGTCCCCCTCGTGACCGTGAGGATCGTCGTCCCGCAGCTTCCCGCGGCCGCAGTCGCGAGCTTCGGGCCGGCCACGAACTACTCGTCGACGCTGAACGAGGTCGGCACCGCCCGGACGCGGCTCGAGCGCTCGTTCGACACGGGCGCCGTGCGGCGGAGAACGCCGAGGCCGCTCCGTCAGTGGCGAACGTGTTCGTCGAGGTGGGAGCGAGATGAAGCGGCTCGCGACGGCACTCACGGCGGCGCTCATGACGACGTTCGTGATGGTGGCGGCTCCGGCGGCGCACGCCGGCACGGAGCATGCGCCTCCTTGGCGCTGGACCACGGTGACCATCCCGCGCACGGACGTCCCCATTGGCACGCAGTACGACGTGACGCTCAATTGCCCGTCCGGCTACCGGCCCGTTTCATGGATCTGGGGCTCGTCCTTCGACAACGCCGCGACCACGCTCACGCTGCAGGCCGAGACGCTCGACTACAGCACCAACTCCGGCCTGCTGCGCGTCTACAACAACACCAGCCACGACGACGCGGTCGACGCCACGCTCAACTGCGTCGACGGCGCCGACATCGGCACGGTCACGACCTCGACGACGGTCGTCTGGCACCTCTTCGGCAACGCCGGCGGGTTCGTTCAGTGCCCCTTCGGGACGACGATTCTCGGCGGCAGCGCGAGTTGGGACGTCGTCAGCCCGAACAGCAGGCTCGACTTCGTCGCCCCGACCTCGAGCGGCTGGTACGCCACCGGGAGCACGACGGCGTTCGTCACCGCCAACCTCACGATCAGCGTCCACTGTGTGTCGAGCAGCGTCGCCTCCGGGGTGCACATCGCACAGACCTCCACGACCGCGGATCCCAACGCCCAAGGGCTCGTCACCGCGACCGCCAACTGCAACTCCGACGAACGGGCCGCGAACGCCGGCGCCTATGAGCATCCGGACAACTCGTCCATCGACGCGACGAAGACGCTTGGGAGGATCCGGAGGATCCCGCAATACCCCCTCCCGGGCCAGGCCTCGGTGAAGGCGACCGAGCCCAACACGACGACCACGCTCGTGGTGTTCGTGATCTGTCTCCCGTACGCCATACCGAGCGTGTCGATCACATCGCCCGCTCCCCTGGGGCTGCAGGGCAGCCGGGACATCGCGTTCACCTTCACCGCGACGGACACCGCGGGCTACGAGCTCGTCCTGACGTGCAAGCTCTACAAGACGACCGAGAACAGCTTCTTCTTCTACCGCGATGCCCCCTGCGATCCGACGATGAGCAACACCGTGACGGGGATCGAAGACGGTGAGTACCTACTCGCCGTCTCTGGGACGAACGGCGACAATCTGAGCTCCGAGGCGGGCCGCGATTTCACGATCGACGCCACTGCGCCTTCGGTAGCAGTCGGTGGGAAGCCTGCCGACCCCACCGCTTCGAAGTCGGCGTCGTTCACCGTCATCGCTACCGATGCCCATCCGGGCACCACGTACTGCCACCTGGACGGTGACGCGGAGCAGGTCTGCCCGACGCCCGCCACGTACGCGGATCTCCCGGACGGGGTGCACACCTTCCGCTGGCGGGCCGTCGACGCCGCGGGAAATGAGAACGCCGGCTCGTACTCCTGGGCCGTGGACACGACGGCGCCTCCGGCCCCGTCCATCGGGACCCACCCGGCCGACCCGACGAACGCCACCAAGGCGACCCTCGCCTTCACCGATTCCGAGGCCGGGGTGACGTTCTCGTGCTCCATCGACGGCGGGGCGTTCTCGGCGTGCGCCTCGGGCACAAGCTACAGCGGCCTCGCCGAGGGCTCCCACACCTTCCGGGTGAAGGCCACCGACGGCGCCGCCAACGCCTCCACGCCCACGGCGATCACCTGGACCGTGGACCTCACCCCGCCCGAGACCTCGGTGGACACCGGGCCCTCCGGGCCGGTGTCCTCGACGTCGGCGAGCTTCACCTTTGCCTCCGAGGCCGGGGCGACCTTCGCCTGCGCCCGGGACGGCGGAGCGTTCGCGGCCTGCGCGTCGCCGAAGAGCTACACCGGCCTGCCCCAGGGGCAGCACACGTTCGCCGTGCGGGCCACCGACACCGCCGGCAACACCGACTCCACCCTGGCCACCCGGACATGGACCGTGGACACGGCGGCACCCCAGACGACGATCACCGCCGGGCCGACCGGCACCGTGACGGTCCACAAGGCGACCTTCCAGTTCATCTCCGAACGAGGCTCGACCTTCCGGTGCTCGCTCGACGGCAGAGCGTTCCGAGCCTGCACTTCGCCGAGGACCTACACCGGGCTCAGGGGCGGGCCCCATGTGTTCAGGGTGAAGGCTCGCGACCAGGCGGGGAATGTGGACGGGACCGCCGCGGTCCGGAGGTGGACTGTGAAGTAGGCCACACCGTCCGGCCGGATGCGACTGTGGGCATTGGAACGCAGCATGGCCTCCATGTGCGTTTCCCCA
>DATLUW010000983.1:0-7095 GCA_035577825.1 Actinomycetota bacterium
CCGAACCTGGCGCTGTGGGTGCTGGCGCCGGCGTTCGGGGGGTGCGTCTCGATCTCGAGCGGATTCGCCTTCACGTCGGGCCCGTACTGCATCCTCAGCTACTCGCACACGCCGAGCAACCCGCTCGCCACGCGCGACTACTTCTGGGGGTTGCCGAACCTCGGCCCGCCGTCGCCGGCCTTCCGCGTGTTCATGCTCGTGCCGCTCGTCGCGGTGGTGCTGGGGATCCTCCACGCGCTGCGATTGGGGGAGGTGCGCACGCGGCGGGAAGGGACGCTCGTCGGGGCGCTCACCGGCGTCGTGTTCATCGGGATGTTCCTGGTGGCGCTGCTGCTCTCCACGGTCACCGTCCGGCTGAACGGGCCGTTCACCGACCCGGCGACCGGCTACTACCGGTACGGTCCGCTGCCGTTCGACGCGATCCAGCTGGGGGTCGAGTGGGCGGTGCTGGGCGGGGTGATCCTGGGCTGGGCGTTCGGGCGGCGGCCGGCCGGCCGCGGCTCGTAGCCCGCGCTACCAGGCGAACCCCAGCGCGACCACGGTTGCGACGCGCATGCCGGGCAGGACCCCGAACACCGCCGGACGGATCACGAACCGCGACGCCGTCAAGGGGGGTCGCATCCTCAGCGGACGTTCGAGCAGTCGCGCTGCGGCAGCACCATGCGCGGCCGCGGCGCGTGATCGAAGTCGAACGCCTCGAGCAGGTCGCCCGCCACGCGGTCACGGCCGGCCATCGTCGGGAGGTCGTGGAGGCGTTCGATCATGCGCAGCACGCTGGAGAACTCGAGCGGCGCGGAGTCGACGAACCCCCGCCTCGCCCACGGCGAGATCACCAGCATGGGAACGCACGGGCCCAGGCCGTAGATGTCGAGGTGGGGCGGCGCGACGTGGTCGTAGAACCCGCCGAAGTCGTCCCAGGTCAGCACGATCGCCGTCGAGTCCCAGTCCGGCCCGCGCATCACCGCGTCGATCGCCCGGACGGTCCAGTTCTCGCCCTCGCACACGCTCGCCGGCGGGTGCTCCGAGAGCGAGACCGGCGGCGTCAGCCACGACACGGCGGGCAGCCTGCCGGCGAGCGCGTCCGGGATGAAGTCCGGTTCCGGGACGCGATTCCTGCGTTCGGGGCCGAACCACACGTGGCGGATCTGGCGGAGCGGATCCACGAACCCGTTGTCGCCGTGGTAGTAGCGCCAGCTGACGTGGTGGTTGGTGAGCTCGTCGGGGAGGACTTTGACGTCGAAGCACGGCCACCGTTCGATCCAGAACTTGTGGATCCGGCCGGCCGTCGACCGCGACTCCTCCAGAGTGAAGACGAGCTCGCGTTTCCGTTCGGTGAGGACCTTGAACGACCACGCGCGCTCCTCGGCGTCGTCGCAGTACTCGCGGGCGACGTCGTTCGAGCCGTACGTCCCCGGCGCCTCGTGGTCGACGAACCGGTCGGACTGGGCGGCGATCGTCCACAGGTGCTCGGGCCCGCTGGGGCCGTACAGCGAGCTGAAGAACCGGTCCGCCAGCGTGTACCGCTCCGCCCACGACCAGTACGCGGGGATCTGCTCCGGGCGGTACTGGACGTAGGACTGCAGCTGGTGGCCGTCCCACAGGCGGTCGAAGCAGTTCATCCTCCCGCCGTTGACGGCCTGGAGGCCGGGGATGAAGTGGTGCTCGACGTCCTCGGTCCGGTCCTTCGGGCGCGTGAGCGGGACGACCCTCCCGTTGCAGATGTGCCCGGTGGTCGCGCCGTCCGCGCCGGGGAACCGGCCGAAGTACGTGTCGAACGTGCGGTTCTCCTTGATCAGGAACACGACGTGCTTGATGTGCCGCCTCGCGGCGGCGAGCTGTCCTGCGTCCGCGAGCAGCGTCCCCGGGATCGGCGTGGAACCGGACGCGGCTCGGGGCCGGGCAGTGGCCGGCGGCGTGGTGGGGTCCGCTGGGCTCGGCGACGCGATGGTCGTGGACGCCGGCTGCGGGGCCGTCGTGTGCATCGGGGTCGGGTGGGCGGCGGCCGGGGTCGTTCCGCCCGGCGGGGTGGGGCGGGCCGCGGTCGCGCTGGTGCAGGCGGCGAGCAGGGCGGCCGCCAGGACGACCGCAGGCCCCGTTCGGCCGGGCGCTACCGGTCGGAGAATCGCGGTTCCCTTCGCTCGAAGTACGCGGCCACGGCCTCCTTGTGGTCGGCGCTCGTCAGGCACTCGCCCTGCGCCGCGCGCTCGCCGGCCATGACGGCCTCGAGCGGCTCGTGCTCCGCCCGGTCCACGAGCGCCTTCACGTGCCGCACCGGGATCGGAGCGCGGCCGGCGACCTCGCGCGCCAGGGCCTCCGCCGTGCCGGCGAGCTCCCCGACCGGGACGACGCGGTTCACGACGCCCCACCGTTCGGCCTGCTCCGCGTCGAACCGGGCGCTCGTCCAGATGAGCTCCTTGGCCCGTGCCGGACCCACCAGCCCGGCGAGGCGGGCGTTCCCGCCGAGGTCGGGGATGATCCCGAAGTTCAGCTCGAGGATGCCGAACGAGGTTCCCTCGGCGGCGACGCGCAGGTCGCACCCGAGCGCGAGCTGGCAGCCGGCGCCGAGCGCGTGGCCCTGCACGGCCGCCACCGTCGGCTTCGCCATGCCGGCCAGCACCGCGAACGGCCGCTGGGCGTGGACGACGAACTCGTCCATCTGCTCGGGCGGCGCCGCCAGCTGTTCGCCGAAGGCGGCGAGGTCGATCCCGGCGCAGAACGAGGGCCCCTCGCCGCGCACGAGGACGGCTCGAACGCCGCCGTCGGCGGCGGCCTCCTCGGCGGCGTCGCCGAGCTCGCCGAACATCGTCGTGTTGATCGCGTTGCGCTTGTCGGGGCGGTTCAGCGTGATCGTGGCGAGACCGGCGTCCACGCCGTAGGCGATCGTCTCGTAGGGCACGCGCAGCCTCCAGGGGGTTCGTATGCTGTGCCGGTGAGCCGCGTCGGGGAACCCGGGTCGCAGCGGACCGGATGCTACCTGTGCGGCCGCCCCACCTACGACCCGGACAAGCGCTCCCGGCCGTGGGCGCGAGCCGCGGTGGGCGGCCGGCAGGTGCTCGTGTGCCCCGCGTGCCAGCAGGACCGCCCGGACTGGGACGCGGGGCTCGACCGGTGCGAGCGGTGCGGCTCCACGCGGCTGTCGGCCATGCTCGGCGAGCTGGTGTGCCGGGGGTGCGGCACGGTCCAGGGAACGACGGAGGTGACCGCAGATCCCGGCGAACCCAACCTGACCGGCGCCTGACTCCATGCCCCCGGGCCTCCCAGGGCAACCGTTCGGATCGATGACGGCTACAGGTGCGGATAGAAGAACGGGTCGACGCCGGGCGCGTCATCGATCCGGAAGTCGGTCCCCTGCGCGTCGGCGGCGTAATGGGACTGCACCGCCCACCTCACGACCCCGCTCGGCCGGACGGTCATGGCGGACTTCCGGAACCCGCACGTCGCGGTCTTCCCGGCGACCGAGAACCCCACCATGTCGTCGGTGGTGAGAACGACCTGGAGGCTCGCGTCGCGCAGCTCGCAGTGCATCTTCTGCGAGTCGCCCGGGACGACGCGGCGCACGATGTCGAGCCGGTAGTCCGCCGTCGCGTCCGACTTCGTGTCCATCGCGAACAGCAGGTCCGGGTTGTGCAGGTTCGCCCACGGCACGGACTTGTCGAACACGACCCTGAACCGGACGATCTTGGCCGGGTGGCCGCCGATCGAGCCGTGGACGATCCGGCTCGAGAGCGTCCGGAGGTCCATCCTGGTGTCCGTGTCGCGGGGGTCGGTCGCCGAGTACGCGGCGTGGGCGGGCGCCGCGACCGCGAGCGTCGCGAGCACGACGATGACCGGCAGCACGCGGGTGGCTGTTCGTCGCATGGGCGCCCGTCCCCAGATTCCTCGAACGAATGATATGTCCGGCCGCTGACCAGTCGCGAAGGCCTCGCGACGACCGGACCGTGACTCAGGACGCCGCGGCGGCGTCGGCGGCGTCCTGCCACCGGACGGTGGCCACGTCGACCGGCGTGGAGATGCCCTTCAGCGTCACCGTCCGGACATCCGACGCCGCGGGTGGGCGCCCGGCCGCCTCGAGCGTCGATCGGCTCGCCACGATCTCGCTCGGCCCGGCCAGGGCCGAGATGCGCGCGGCGAGATGGACGCCGAGCCCCCGCACGGACGAACCCACCCGTCGCGCCTCGGCCGCGTGGAGCCCGATCCGCACCTGCGGCGCGAACCCGTGCTCTCGGCGGTGTTCGGCCAGCCGACGCTGCACCGCCGCCGCGCATCGCAGGGCGGACGCCGCGTCGTGGAACGCCACGAAGAACCCGTCCCCGGCGTGATCGACCTCGGTTCCACCGTGTGCCGCGAACGCCTCCCGCAGCGCCGCGTCGTGCCACCGGATGAGGTCCGACCACGCGTCGTCGCCGACGGCCTCCAGCAGCGCCGTCGAGCCCACGATGTCGGTGAACATCAGCACGTGGTCCGCGGTCTCGACCACCGGCTCGGGAGCGTCCCGGGAACCCTCCCGGCCCAGGTCGGCCAGGGCGCGCTCGGCGCGGCGCTCTTCGAGCGCCGCCCCGATCCGGTCGAAGGTCCGCCTCGCCGACGTCAGCTCGAGCGCCGCGTGCTCCGGATCGCCGATCGCCGCGTGCGCCGCGGCCAGCAGCATGCGGGCCCGGGCGGCCTCGAATGGCGCGTCGAGACGGACCCACGTCGACGTTCCCTCGAGGAGTGCGTCGCGGGCGTCGACCCCGCGGCCCTCGGCAAGCGCGACCGCCCCGGCCGCGACTGCGGCGCCGGCCCGGATGGCGGGGGAGCCGACCGCCCGTGCGATCCCGTCGAGCTCCCCGGCAGCCCACCGCGCCCGGGGGAGGTCGCCGGCGGCGAGTGCGATGTCCACCTGCGCCACCAGCAGCGGCGCGCGGCGGAGCTCGGAGTTCGGCGGGTTCTCCTGCGACGGCGTGGTCGACGGGTGCTCGAGCGCGTGCCGGATCTGGATCGCGGCGCCCTGCACGTCGCCCCGGGCGAGGTGGAGCATCGCGAGCTCGGGCTGCGGATCCCATCCCATCTCGTGGGCCTCGAGGAACGCCCGCTCCGCGCCGACCAGGTCGCCCGTCCGCAGGCGGATCCGCCCGAGCTCGGTGAGCGGCCACCCCAGCTCGCCCCGCAGGTACACGCGCGCCTCGTCGGTGGCGATGCGAGCCTGCTCCTCGGCCTCGGCGTGCGCGCCCCGGAGGCGGAGGATCTCCGCCCGGTGGACTCGGCACCGGCCGTGGAAGTTCCCGATGGCGAACTCGCCCTGCCACCGCTCCATCGCGGCCGTCCACTCGGCCGCGCGCTCGTAGTCGGCGACCGACTGGAAGGCGCACACGGCGGCGCAGTAGACCGAGCCGGTGGTGATCGGGTCGAGCTCACCGGAGGCCGCGGCCAGCGCGACCTCGTCGAGCAACGTGAGGCCCTCGTCGACGTGGCCGAGCAGGATCAGCGCCCGCCCCTCCGCCGACCGGGCGAACGCCACGGTCGAACGGTCGCCGAACCCCGTTCCGATCTCGACGGCGCGCCGGGCGTGCTCCAGGGAGGTCCCGTGGTCGCCCGCCCACAGCGCCCGGAACGACTGCACCACCTCGAACCCGGCGTGCACGGTGGACTCCGCCAGGCCGGGCAGCAGGCGTTCGACCCGTGCGAGCCAGCCCCGGAGCTCCGCCATGAGCCCCGCGTCAAGCAGCAGGAACGACACGTGGATCCCGGCCTCGGCGGCGCGGGCGTCGTCGTTCGCCGCCACCGCCTCGGCGTAGTCGCGTTCCCATGTCCGAACCGACACCTCGGGCGAACCCGAGACGTACGCGGCCACGGCGAGGAGCGGGCGGTCGTCGGCCGCGAGCGACCCGGCCGACTCCTGCGCGAGGAGCAGGTCGAACACCTCGGTCCACTCGCCGCGTGCCAGCGCGTCCTGGACCTGTGCGGTCGCCGGGGCGTCACGTTCCATGGGCGGCTCTCGTCGGGGGTTGGGGGGGGGAAGCGCCCGACAGCGCCCGGGGGCACCCGCTCACCCCCGTGCGGCGAGGGTAGCAGCAACGCGGTTCGCGCAGGCCGAACTGTGACGAACAGCACGGATCTCGACGAAGCCGCTTGCGCGCTCGCTTACTTGGGCCTGGCGTTCAGGTCGTACCAGAGTGTCGTCGCCGAGCATCCGTGAGCGGCAACCGCGTGGGCCTTCTGCTCGCCCTTGAAGTGATCGGCATGGCCGTCCGTGTCGTAGCTGACGAGGATCGAAATCGTGATGGTGGTGGGCATGCTCTCGTGATCGACGGGACAGAAGAAGTAGTCGTCGGTCGACAGCGTGCCCGTGTAGGTGTGAAAGCTGCGTTGCATGCAGTAGCGCCCGGTGTCGGCGAACAGGCGAACCGCGAACGTCTTGTTGCAGCCGTCCGCCGTCCCCGGGAGGTTGTCGCGGAAGACCCAGACGGCATGCCAGTTCTTGTCCGGGTGACCGGACGAATGGCTGAACGACAGCTCGCCGTGCACGCTCCACTTGCCGCTGACGTTGGGATCGGAAGTCCGGGCCCGCGCCGATGGAGCGAGGAACAGCAGCGTCACCAGCACCATCAACGGCACGAGCTTCTTCACGGCGCCTCCTCAGCAGGGCGTCCCATCCGCCGCCCACCTCGATCGGCGGTAGCTTTGCCGGATGCGACCCCTTCGGTACTCGATCAACGTCAGCCTGGACGGCTGCTGGGATCATCGCGCGTTTCTCGCGGACGAGGAGGTGCATCGAAACGCGGTGGAGAACCTCGAGCAGGCCGATGCCCTCCTCTTCGGCCGGGTGACGAGCCGAAGGGATAGCTGTCGGCTCGCGGGCCCGTGTCCGCCGCGTCCTGCAGCATCTCGGGGCCGATAGCCTGTGACCTGCAGCACGGGCGCTTAGCTCAGCGGAAGAGTGCTCGCCTTACAAGCGAGAGGTCGGTGGTTCGAACCCACCAGCGCCCACCAGGCGGTACCCACCAGTCGGCCCCCTGCGGAGGCGTCCCCCGGGGCTCCCGCCTACGATGCCCGGATGCGACTCGGGGTGACGCCGCCCGTCGAGGTGGCCGGCTTCCCTGCGGCGGTCGACCTGTG
>DATLUW010000984.1:0-3594 GCA_035577825.1 Actinomycetota bacterium
CCGGGCCGGCACTCGCGCCCGGACGACGAACGGGACGAGCAGCGACGGGGGGTCAGCCCCGCACCGTCGATCGGCGTGCTCCCCGCCGCGGGCGACACGGTCGGTCCCGGCGCCGGCTCGACGACCGCGTCGCCGCGCAGCGAAGCGCACAGCGCCTACGAGCCCACCCAGCTGCACGGCGCGCACGAACGCGTCGAGCCGGCGGGCGCGCACGAGCGCACCGAGCCTGCGGCCGACGACCGCGACTACCTGGCCGAGCTCACCGCGGGGCTCGCGAAGGTGCTCGGTGATGAGCACGACGCCGCGCCGAACGGCGACGGGCGCGAGGGCGACGCCGGCCGCGGAGCCGGCACGACCGCGAAGGACGCGGGGGAGGAGGGCCGCCCATGAAGGTCGGCCGCAGGGCGCACTCCAGGCCGGACCGCGCGGGCGACCCGCTCGACGGCCTGGTGAACCTGTTCGATCTGGCCATCGTGCTGTCGGTGGCGTTCCTGCTCGCGGCCCTCGCATCGTTGAAGCTGACGAGCCTGCTGGGCGACAAGGACGTCACCGTCGTCGCGCGGGACGCGAACGGCGCGGAGACGATCATCCAGAAGCACGGCAACGAGGTGAAGGTGCTGCACGTGACGGCGGAGGAGGCCACGGGGTCCGGCGTGAAGCTGGGGACCGTGTACCAGCTCCAGGACGGGCGGGTCGTCTATGTGCCGGACAACCCGACCGCGGGCCCGCCGACCGGGCCGGCCATCAGCGGCCCGACGGGCCCGACCACCACCGGCCCGGCCGTCACGGGAGCGTCCGCGCCGCCGGCGACCTCGTCGCCGCCGACCTCGGGCCCGTCCCCGCCCGCGAGTCCGAGCCCGGTCGCGTAGCCGCGGGCCGGGGGAGGCCGGGCCTGATGGCGTGATGGTCAGGCGCTCTCCGTGCTGACGACGGGCGGGTTGCGGGTGGTCTAGGCCGGACGCGGGTTCGGCCGCACGGACGAGGAGGAGCCGGGGTGCGCCCCGGCTCCTCCTTGCAATTCCGGCGGAACGGGTTTCGGCTCCACGCTGCCAGCCGGTTTCTGAGAACATCCTCCGGACGCTGACGACCGCCCGCTGAACTCGCCTGAGTCGGCCGGGCAGGGGGTGCTTCGAGCTTCCATGTACAAGTGGTGGGTCCTGCTCCACCTCGCGGGGGTGTTCCTGTTCCTGGTGTCCCACGGAGTCTCCGTTGGGGTGCTGTTCCGGCTGCGCAAGGAGCGCGACCCGGCCAAGGTCGCCACGATGCTCGAGCTGTCGGGCAGCTCCGTGAAGGGGTTCTACGCCGGGCTCGTCATCCTGCTGGTCGGCGGGTTCGCGGCGGTCGCGTCGGGCAGCCTGTGGGGCAAGGCCTGGATCTGGATCTCGCTGATCGTGCTCGTGCTCGCGTCGGTCGCGATGACGGCGATGGCGACACCGTACTACCGGCGGGTGGGCTTCGTGGCACGGGCGCTCGTCGGGGGCACGGAGGCCGTCACGGTCGAGCAGTTCGACGAGGTGCTGAAGGACAGCCGGTCGAACTCCGTGGCCGCGATCGGGATCGCCGCCCTCGCGATCATCCTGTACATGATGGTGATGAAGCCGACGTTCGGGCTCGGCGGGGGGACCTCCACGCCGCCGCCGCCGGGGTGCCAGCCGCCGACGTGCATCGCGGTCACGGCGTCCGGGCTGAAGTTCGACCAGAGCACGCTGACCGCGCCCGCCGGGACGAAGTTCCAGATCGCGTTCGACAACCAGGACCCCGACGACCACAACGTCGCGATCTACGACGGCTCGACCAACCTGTTTCGCGGGGAGATCTTCGGCGGGCCGAAGTCGGTGACGTACGACGTGCCGGCGCTCCCCGCGGGCACCTACAAGTTCCAGTGCGACGTCCACACGTACATGAACGGGACCTTCGTCGTGCAGTCGGGCGCGTCGGCGCCGACCACGGGGGCCACTACGGCGACCGGCGGGACGACCGGCGGCGGCACGGCCCCGACCTCAGCCGCGACGTCGGGGACCTCCTCGGGAACCTCCGGAGCCACCGGGTCCACATCGGGGACCACCACAACGCCCGCGACCTCCGGGGCCTCGGGCACGACCGCGACCACCACGGGGGGCTGAGCGAATGGGATACCGGAAGATCGTGGCCGGCACCGACGGCTCCAAGACCGCGGCGATCGCCGTGTCGGTTGCGGCGCGGCTCGCGGTGCGGACCGGCGCCGACCTCCACCTGGTCATGGGGTGGCAGCCGCCGGAGCTCGACGCCGACAAAGCCGAGGCCATCCTGGCGAAGGCCAGGGAGGCGGTGGCGCAACCGAAGCTCACGGTGACCGGCGAGCACCACATCGGCGACGGCGCGGCGATCATCCTCGACGCCGCGAAGCGGAGCCACGCGGACCTCGTCGTCATGGGGAACAAGGGCATGGGCAAGGCCCGCCGGATCGGCCTCGGCGCGGTGCCCGACCAGGTCGCCCACCAGGCCACGTGCGACGTGCTCATCGTCCGCACCACCCACGAGGGCCAGCCGGTGACCGGCCGCGCGGAGGGGCTGTACTCCCACATGGTGATCGGGACGGACGGCTCGCCGACGGCCGGCGAGGCCGCGTCGAAGGCGTTCGAGCTCGCGATGATGGTTCGCTGCGAGGTGTCGATCGTGTACGTGGGGGACCCGATCGTCGGCGCCATCACGCTGGAGGAAACCTCGAAGAGCCGGATCGGGCGCACCAAGGTGAACCCTGTCGTGGTCGAGAAGGGCGAACCGGCCAAGGTCCTCGTGAAGGTGGCGAAGGACGGGGGCGCCGACCTCGTCGTCGTGGGGAACAAGGGCATGACCGGCGCCCGCCGCGTGCTGCTCACGAGCGTTCCGAACGTGGTGAGCCACACCGCGCCCGCCGACGTGCTGATCGTGCGCACGGTCGGCCGGTCGGTGGAGGACCTCCGGCCGGGTTCGGGCGGCGTCGTGCTGGCCGGCGGCCGCCCGGTGGCGGCGTTCCTCGACGAGCAGGGCAACCTGCACGCGTCCTCCCCGCGCTGCACCCACATGGGGTGCACGGTCGACTGGAACGAGGCCGAACGAACCTGGGACTGCCCGTGCCACGGTTCGCGCTACGACCTCGACGGCCACGTGATCCACGGGCCGGCGACCAAGGACCTCGAACCGGCGTGACCGGAGAGCCCCGGCGGATCCTGGTCGTCGGGGCCGGCGTCGCCGGGGGGAGCGCAGCGCTCGGGGCCCGCGACGCCGGCTTCTCCGGCGACCTCACGCTGGTCGGCGCCGAGCCGCACCTCCCGTACGAGCGCCCGCCGCTGTCGAAGGCGTTCCTCCGCGGCGAGCTACCCGAGGAGCGCCTGCTGCTCCGGCCGGCGGCGACCTGGGAGGAACACGGGGTGGACGTCCGGACCGGGCGGGTGGCCGCCATCGATCCGGTCGCCGGCGAGGCGACGTTCGAGGACGGGACCGCGGTCGGGTTCGACCGTGCGGTTGTCGCCACCGGGGCGCGGAACCGCCGCCTCGACGCGCCGGGCATGGACCTCGAGGGCGTGTTCGACCTGCGGACGGTGGACGACTGCCGGCGACTCCGGGCGGCCGCGC
>DATLUW010000985.1:0-3240 GCA_035577825.1 Actinomycetota bacterium
AGGGCGCTGTCGTAGCCCTCCATGAAGTTGTTGTTCTCCGGGGTCTTCCCGAACTTGGCCTTGTACGCGTCGATGATCTTCGCGACGTCGGGGTCCAGGCCCTTCGTGCCCTCATAGAACACGGGCGACGCGTAGTAGACCTGCGACATCCGGGTCGGGCCGACCACGCCGGGAAAGTCGGGGGAGGAGTACGAGCTGCCGCCCAGGACCGGCGTCTCCACGCCCGCGTCACGGAGCTGCTTGATGAACGTCCCCACGTGCGGGAAGTAGTCGTTCAGGAAGATGACGTCGGCATCGGACTGCGCCGCGATCTTCGACACGATCGCGGAGTAGTCGGTCTGCGTGTCAGTGACCACGTCCCGCGCCACGACGTCGCCGGTGAACGTCCCCTTGAAGAACTTCTCGATGTTGGTGAACACGCTGTACTGCTCGTTGGTCACGACGTACGCGTGCTTCCAGCCCTTCTCGTTGGCGAAGACGGCCTCGGCCAGGCCCACGCCCTCGTCGGTGATGCCCGCCGCGAAGAAGTGCGGACCCACGGCGTCGGGCATGGCCACCGCGGACGCTTCGCTGGTGCCGACCAGGCCCGCCTTCTCGCCGGCCTGCGCGGCGGCGATGCCGACGTCGAAGTCCGAGGGGCTGAACAGGATCTGCGCGCCCTTACCGATCAGGTCGTTCGCGACCCGGCCGCCGAGCGCCGGATCTCCCTTGGTGTCGCCGTCGACGACCGTGAGCTGGCATCCGAGCAGTCCGCCGGACTTGTTGATCTGGTCGATGGCCAGGAGGTTCCCGTTCATGGCGACGCCGTCGAAGAACGCGTAGTCGCCGGTCTGGGCCCGGGCCTCGCCCACGACGATCTTGCCGTCCTTGTCGCAGGCGCCGGAGGTCCCGTTGTCCGAGGAGCCGCCGGATCCGCACGCCGCGCCCAGCAGACAGACGGCGAGGCTCAGCGAGGCGATGGATGCGCGGCGTCTCATGTCAGCTCCCCGCCTCCGGGTCGAACGGCGCCTTGACCTGGATGAAGTTGCCCTGGTCGTCGAACCCGATGATGACCAGGGTCCGCTGCGTGTGCCGGTCGACCCACTTGGTGAGCGTCGCGCCGGGCAGCTTGACGTTGTGCTGGGCGTTGATGGCCGCGGCCACCTTGTCGGCGTCCATCGTTCCCGCGGTCTTCACGCCGTCGAGCAGCAGCAGCGCGCTGTCGTAGCCCTCCATGAAGTTGTTGTTGTCGGGGGCCTTCCCGAACTTGGCCTTGTACGCGTCGAGGACCTTCTGGACGTCGGGGTCGAGGTCCTTGCCCTCCCAGAACACGGGGGAGGCGTAGTACACCTGCGACATCCGCGTCTTGCCGACGACGTCCGGGAAGTCGAGCGACGAGTACGAGTTGTTCCCGAGCACCGGGGTCTCGATCCCCGCGTCACGGAGCTGCTTGATGAACGTCCCGACGTGCGGGAAGTAGTCGTTCAGGAAGATGACGTCCGTGTCCTTCGCCGCCGCGATCTTCGAGATCACCGCCGAGTAGTCGGTCTGCGTGTCGGCCACGACGTCGCGGGCGACGATGTTCCCCGCGAACTTGGTCTTGAAGAACTTCTCGATGTTGGTGAAGAAGCTGAACTGCTCGTTCGTGACCACGTAGGCGTTCTTCCAGCCCTTCTCGTTGGCGAAGTCCGCCTCGGCGAGTCCGAGGCCCTCTTCCGTGATCCCCGCCGCGAAGAAGTGGGGACCGACGGCGTCGGGCATGGCCACCGCGGACGCCTCGCTGGTGCCGACCAGGCCCGCCTTCTCGCCCGCCTGCGCGGCCGCGACGCCGACGTCGAAGTCCGAGGGGCTGAACAGGATCTGCGCGCCCTTGCCGATCAGGTCGTTCGCGACGCGGCCGCCGAGCGCCGGGTCGCCCTTCGTGTCGCCGTCGACGACCGTCATCTGGCACCCGAGCAGGCCGCCATCGGTATTGAACTGGTCGATCGCGAGCTGGTTCCCGTTCATCGACACCACGTCGAAGAACGCGAAGTCGCCGGTCTGGGCACGGGCCTCGCCCACGACGATCTTCCCGTCCTTGTCACAGGCGCCGGAGGTCCCGTTGTCCGAGGAGTTGCCGGATCCACAGGCTGCAACCAGCAGGCTGAAGGCGATGGTCGACGCGACGAACGTAGGCCGACGTGACATCTGAGCCCCCCGTCTCGAGATTCGCGCTCGTCCGTCCAGCGAGCGCCGAAGGATTGTCCGAGAAACGCGCGAAGGAAGTCAAACACGCGCTTCCCGCGGACTGCGCGGCTCCCGCCAGGCGGTCAATCCTCGCGATCGAGGAACTCGAGCACGAGCTCCGCGAACCGTTCCGGCATCTGCTCGTCGAGGGGGATCATGCCGCCCTCGACCTCGACGTACTCCGCCTGGGGCAGGTAGCGCCGGAGCTTCTCCTGGTCCGGCTTGGCCGCCCAGTCCTCGCTGCCGCAGACGAGCCGCACCGGGCCCTTGATGTTCGGCAGCCGATCCTCCATGTGGAACATGTTGACGGCCGTGTGCCCGTCCTCCACCCGGTCCAGGCCGCGCTTCAGGGCGTCGATCACGAACCGCGTCAGCAGGTCCGGCTGGTCCTTCGGGTAGAACCATTCCCGTTTCTGCCACAGCTCCGTGAGGTGGCTGCCGTCAGACTTGACCACGACCTCGTCGATCGTCGGCCACTCCCGCTTGCGGCCCTCCTCGTCCGGGCAGGTGGTGCCGGACAGCACGAGCTTGCGGACGCGCTCGGGGTGGGACCCGGCGACCTCGACCGCGACGACACCGCCCGTGTGGTGCCCGACCAGGTGGGCCCGGTCGATGCCGAGCGCATCCATGAGCCCGATGACGCCGGAGCCGAACAGCGGCAGGCTCGCCGGCTCGTCGGGCTTGTCGGAGTCGCCGTACCCGATGGTGTCCATGGCGATGGCCCGGTACCCGCCGGCGCCGACCAGCGGGATGACGTCGCGGAACTCGTCCCACGACCGTGGGGTCTGGTGCAGGAACAGCACGGGGTCACCCTCGCCGACGGACGCGAAGTGGATCCGTCCGACGGGCGTCTTCGCGAAGGCGCGCTCGATTTCGGTCGTTGCCACGTTCCCCCCTTGGTCGCTCAGCGGATCGATGAGGTCAACTCTGCTCCCGGCGGTTGCGCGCACGGGCGGGCGCCTTCCGGCCGGGACCGGGCGTGTCGCCGGACGGCGCCGCTTCGGGCGTGTCGCCGTTGGCCGGCGGGATCGCGAT
>DATLUW010000986.1:0-6236 GCA_035577825.1 Actinomycetota bacterium
CGCCGCCACCGCGAACCCGAACGCGTCTCCGGCCTCCGCCGTCTCGGCGATGCCCCTGGTGTTCTGGCTCCAGAACCGGTTGCCGGTCGTCGCGAGCCCGGTCGCCGAGCCGTACAGCACGTTCACGCCGCCGGCCCCGGCCGCGGTCCCGACGCCCTCGCCGGGAACGCCGACCGCCAGGTCGGCCTGCGACGTCTTCCCGAGGTTGGCCGCGGCCAACGACGAACCGAACCGGTCGCCCGCCTCCGCCTCGTTCACCACCCCCGGCGTGTCCTGCATGAACATCTGGTTCTTGCCGCCGGTGCCCAGGCCCGTCGCGGTGCCGTAGATCACGTTCACTGCCCCGGCGGCGACCACCGAGCCGACCTCCTCACCTGGAACCCCCACCGCCAGGTCGTCGCGGCCGTCGCCATTGAAGTCGCCCGCCGCGAGCGCCGACCCGAACCCGTCGCCCGCCTCCGGAGTGTCCTTCACGCCGTTCGACCCTTGCGTGAGGATCACGCTGGCCGCGCCGTCGAGCCCGCTCGGGGAGCCCGGCACCACGACCACCGCGCCGGCCCCCGTCGCGAACGAGAGCGTCGGCGTCTCGCCCGGCACGCCGATCGCCAGGTCGTCGAACCCGTCACCGTCGAAGTCGCCGGAGACCGCGGCCCCACCCGCCGACACCGAGCGGATGCAGTCCGAGAACTCGGACGTGTTGCCGTTCTGATCCGTGGCGGTCGCCGTGACGAGGGCGCCCGGGTCGATCGGGTCGAGCGATGCGACGAACGACGCGAACCCGCTCCCGTTCGCCAGGACCCCGATGGTCCCGATGCGCCGCTGCCCCTCGCCGTTGCCCGACGAGTCGCAGGTCGGCGACGCGTAGAAGTCCACGTCGAGGTCGGCGTTCGGAGCCCCCTGGAACGAGCCCTGGATGCTCGAGCCGACGCCGCTCGACAGGGCGCCCGAGAGGGTCGGGAAGTTCTGTTTGAGGTTCGCGCCGGTGTCCGAGTCGTCCCCGTCGTTCTCGGTGACGCCTGCGGGGGACAGATCGATCCCGAGCCCGACGTTGTCAGCGATCGAGTTCCCCCGGACGATGTTGCCCGTCCCGGCGACCACGAAGACGCCGGCGCCGCTGTTCACCTCGATCGTGTTGCCCTGGCCCTGCGCCAGGCCGCCGATCGTGTTGCCGTTCGCCTGGATCTCGATGCCGTTGCCGGCGTTGCCCACCCCCGCGAACGGGGTTCCCGCGCGGTGGGCGGAGACGCCGATCGCGTTGCCGAGGACCTGGTTGCCGTCGGACGAGAGTTGCACGCCGTCGTCGCCGTTGCCGGCGATCCTGTTGCCCTCGCCCGCCGCGGCGCCGCCGACGACGTCGCCGCTGGCGCCGCCGAAGATCTGCACCCCGTCGCTGGAGTTGGCGAGCGCCCCGCCGCCCAGGCCTTCGCCGATCAGGTTGCCGACGACGCGGGCCCCGGTGGCGCTCGAGCCGTGGATCTCGAGGCCGTTGACGTTGTTGCCGGAGATCACGTTCCCGGGCCCGACGTCGATGTCCTGCGCGTCCGAGATGTCCACGCCGTGGAACGCGTTCCCCCGGTCGACGAAGCCAGTGACGTCGGTTCCGATGAGGTTGCCGAGGATCGTGTCGTCCTGGGAGTTGTTGAGCGCGCGCAGGCCCTCCTGCCCGTTGCCGGAGATCACGTTCCCCTCGCCCGGGCCGGTGCCGCCGACCGTGACCAGGACGGCGCCGGACAGGTCGACGCCGATCAGCGAGTTGGGGACGGCGGTCGCGCCGGCCGCATCGAGTCCGACCAGGTTGCCCTGGATGGAGGCGTTGCTCGACGAGATCACCTGGATGCCGGTGAGGCCGTTGCCGGACACGACGTTGGCCTTGGATGGCTGGACACCACCGACCAGCACATTGGCCGTGTTGGCGACCTTGACGCCGACCTGGTTCGGGATCGCGGTCGAACCGTTCGAACCGATGCCGATCAGGTTGCCCTGCACCGTGTTCGGTGTCCCCGTGTCGGGGGTCTGGGCGATGTCGACTCCGGCGAGCGTGTTCCCGCCGATCACGTTGTCCTGAATCTGGTTGGCGATTCCGGTGCCCGCGAGGTGGACGCCGTCGAGGCCGTTGCCGAGGTCTGCCGTGCCGGCGGCGCTCGTGCCGATGCGGTTCCCCTGCACGGTGTTGACGTTTGAGTTGAGCAGCACGCCGTCGAGGGCGTTCGCCGAGATCACGTTCCCGAGCGCGCCGATGTCCCCGATGTGCTCGAGGTGCCCGTCCACGCGAACCCCGTTCTCGCCGTTGCCGAGCGCCTGCGTGCCGGTGAGATCCGTGCCGATGAGGTTGCCCTGGACGGTCTCGATTGCGCCGGCGAGCAGGACGCCCGAGTCCCCGTTCCCGGAGATCACGTTGCCGGCGCCGGAGCCGCCGACCGTGTTGATGGCGCTCACCACGCGGATTCCGTTCCCGCCGTTGCCGCGATCGATCGTGCCGGTGGGGTCGGTGCCCAGGAAGTTCCGCTGGACCACGTTCGAGGAGCCCTGCGCGATCTCGATCCCGTCGCCGGAGAATCGGTTGATCGCGAACCCCAGGATGCGGGTCGGACCCGCCTGGACCAAGAGGCCGTCGGTGCCAGCACCCGCGTTTTGACCGTTGATCTCGACGAGCGGCGTCCCCGCGAACCCCGACTGCGTCGTCGCGTCGAGGTCGGCGCGCTCGGTGATGGCCGGGAGCGCGCTCGCGGGCGTCAGCGTGTGCGCGCCGCCGCCCGGAATGGCGAACGAGATCAGATCCTCGCCGGTGGCGGCGTTCGCCTCCTGGATCGCCTCGCGCAGCGAACAGTGGTTGGTGCCGTCGTTGCACACGCCGTCGGGCGTCGCGTCGCCCGTGTCGGCGGTCGTGTTCACCACGAACGTGTGCGCGAACGGCACCGTGAAGCAGCCCGAGAGCTCCGAGACCCCGCCCGAGACCGGGACGGCCGTGGCGGTGACCGCGTTCCCGCCGAGCAGCTTCCCGCTCGTCACGTCGAACGTCCCGTGACCGGAGCCGTCCGTGGTGACGGAGCCGATGCCGAAGACGATCGCACCCTCGCCGTTGCCGGACGGATCGCATTTGGGCGAGACGAACAGCTCGACCTCGAACTGCAGGTTGGGCTTGGTGTCGAGCGTGCCCTGGACCTCTCCCGCGGACGCCGAGGGCGCCGCCGAGGTGATCACCGGGAAGTTCAGCAGGCCGTTCGCGCCCGCGTCGCCGTCGCCTGGGTCATTCGGCGTCACGCCGTCCGGGCCGAGATCGATGCCCAGCCCGCCGTTGTCGTGCAGCTGCGTCTGGCGCACCGAGTTCGCGGACCCGGCCGGGATCTCCACCGCGTCGCCCCCGTTGAACGCGATCGTGTCCTCGAACACGTCGGCGTGCTTCGAGCCGCCGAGGATGGCGACCCCGTCCCCGGCGTTGCCGAGGGCGCCCTCGCCGGAGTCGTCCGTGCCGATCAGGTTGCCGTGCACCTGGACGCGGTCGGCGCGGAGGCCGGAGCCGGACTCGAGGTGGACGCCGTCGCGGGAGTTGCCGGAGATGAGGTTGCCCGCGGTGGTCGCGCCCACCACCGTGTCGGAGGCCTGGACGAACACGCCGTCGACGTTCCCGATGGCCGCGAGCCCGGCCGCGTCGGTGCCGATGCGGTTCTCGCCGATGAAGTTCCCGGCGCCGTCCCCGGTGACCCGCACGCCGGCGCCGTTGTTCCCCGAGATCACGTTCCCGAGGTCGAACCGCGCCCCGGAGTGCGTCCCGTCGTCGCCGATCATGTTGTTCGAGCTGTTGAAGATCGAGATGCCGTCCTCGTTGCCGAGCGCGGCCCGCCCTCGGGGGTCGGTGCCGATCGCGCTCGAGCGGACGATGTTGGCGTCGCCGTCCTCGATCGCGATCCCATCGCCCTCGAACCGGTTCACCGTGATCGCCTTGATGTTCGTCTTCCCGCCGGTGATGGTGAGGCCGTCGCCGGTGCCCGAGTTCTCCCCGTCGATCTCCACGACCGGGATGCCGCGATAGCCGGGCTGCGTGCTGCCGTCGACCAGCAGGGGGGCGGTGATGGCCGGCAGCGGGCTGGTCGGCTTGATCGTCGTGTCGTTGCTGGAGATGGCGAACGCGATCGTGTCCTTGGCCGGGGTGGCGTTCGCCTCCTGGATCGCCTCGCGCAGCGAACACCCGACGAGCTGTTGGCACAGGCCGTCGGGGGTGCCGTCGCCGGCGTCCTGGGTGGTGTCGACGGTGAAGGTGACGCCGGTGGCCGGCGCCCGGGGGGCCGCCGGGGCGCCCCGCGCGGCGCTCGCGTTCGCTCCCGCGGGAGCGACGACCCCGATCACCGTGACGGCGGCGGCCAACGCAACCGTCAGCCGAGCTCGTGAACCCATCCCCGGACCTCCCTCGTTCCCCCTCAGGCAGGAACGGGGAGGACCGTATCCCAGGCGGGACACACGGGGCATCACGGATTTCCGTGAAGAAAGGCGGGAAGAAGAAGAGTGACAAAAGAGGAATTTGGCTCTTGACCGGACCCCTCGCGCGCGTGGATAATCGTTCGCGAACACCGCTGGAGCCTTCGGGTCCCGGCGGTGTTCGCTTTTGGGGTCAAATCCGGACGCTTCGGGCCGCCCTCAGGCACGAACGGCGTGCCACCCGCAACCTCGATCGGCCCCGCGCTCGAGCTCCCTTCCGACGGGAGGAACGGCCCTTCCGTCCGTCCCGCCCAGGCACGGCCGGCAGCCCGGAACCCGGGCCACGCCCGTCCGGTAGGCTGCCACCGACATGGGACAGCGAGTCCTCATCACGGGCATCTCGCGGTACCTCGGCGGCAAGCTCGCCCAGGACCTCGAGAAGGATCCGGACGTCGACTACATCGTGGGCGTGGACCTCGACGAGCCGGAGGTCGACCTCGACCGCACCGAGTTCGTCCGGGCGGACATCCGGAATCCGCTCATCGTGAAGGTCCTGCAGACCACGGAGGTCGACACGGTCGTCCACCTGTCGATCGTCACCACGCCCACCCGCGTCGGCGGCCGGACGAACATGAAGGAGTTCAACGTCATCGGCGCCATGCAGCTGTTCGCGGCGTGCCAGAAGGCCGAATCCGTGAAGCGGCTGATCATGAAGTCGACGACGGCCGTGTACGGCTCGGACCCGCGCGACCCGGCCGTGTTCAACGAATCCGACCAGTCGCGGAGCACGCCGCGGACCGGCCTCATGAAGGACGCCGCCGAGCTCGAGCGGTACGCCCGGGACTTCGGGCGGCGCCGGCCAGACGTCGACGTCACCATCCTCCGGTTCGCGAACTTCATCGGGCCCGACATCGAGACCACGCTCACGCGGTACTTCTCGCTGCCGGTGATCCCGACCGCCATGGGGTACGACCCGCGCATCCAGCTCATCCACGAGGACGACGCGCTCGAGGTGCTCCGGCGGGCCGTGCGCGACCCGCATGCGGGCATCTTCAACGTGGCCGCGGACGGGGTCGTGTACCTGTCGCAGGCCGTCCGGATCCTCGGCCGGCCGTCGGTCCCGATCATCCTGCCGCTCGTGAGCCCGCTGGCGAACCTGCTCAAGCGGACCGGCCGCGTCGACTTCGCGACCGACCAGCTGCAGTTCCTGCTGTACGGGCGCGTGGTGGACACCAACCGCCTCCACAGGGACTTCGGCTACACGCCGGCGTTCTCGACCAAGGATGCGCTGCGGGACTTCCTGGCCGGCCGGCGCCTGCGGCAGGTCGTGAGCACGGAGCGCATGGAGCAGTGGGAGCGGGACGTGTACGCGTTCCTGCGGCGCAAGGGACAGGAACGGTTCGAGGAAGCGAAGGCGTGAGGGGGCGCTCGGCATGGCACAGGTGATCTCGCTCGAGGACGCTCGCTCCCGGAACCAGCCGGGGCAGTGCCAGGCGATGACCGCGCAGGGCCGGCGGTGCCGGCGGCGCGCCGTCGGCGGCACCGGGTTCTGCAGCGTGCACCTACCGGTCGAGCCCGAGCGGATCGGGCCCTTCAGCGCCGAGGCCGTCGAGGACGTGCTCGACTTCATCCGGCGCCGGCTGACCGGCGATTACGTGGTCGACGAGTTCGGCTTCGACCGGGAGCTGACCGAACGCATCGCGCCGCTGTTCAAGCCCATCTCCGAGTACTACTGGCGGATCGACTGGCGGGGCCTCGAGAACGTTCCCTCGGAGGGCGCCGCGCTGCTGGTGGCGAACCACGCCGGGAGCGTCCCCGTCGAC
>DATLUW010000987.1:0-6821 GCA_035577825.1 Actinomycetota bacterium
GAACGCGAACAGCGAGTCCACCGACTCGCGGATGTCCTGGGAGTCCTCGTCCCCCATCAGGCGGAACACCTCGCCCCGCTCCGCGGGCGTGAGCTCGGCGAACGACGCTCCGGCGCGCACGTCCATCGCGTAGGCGTCGAGCAGCGCGGCCAGCATGTCGGTGAATCCGGGCAGGTACAGCTCGAGCTGCCGGACGACGTGGCGCTCGACGCCGAGTTCCACGCCGCCCCGCTGGCCGTCCACCGGCGGGGCGATGGCCTCGATCGCGGCACGGAGCGTGACGAGCGCGGATTCCTCGGGCATGGCGGGGACATTTCAACATGACCGGCGGTCAGTGCGCATCCGCCGACGTCGGACGGCGTTCCCGAAGGGCCTCGGAGTGTTACCGCGCGGCCGCCCCGGCCAGCTCCTTCAGCGCGGCGACATCGTTCCGCCGGACGGTCTCGTCGCCAGGCGTCTCGCACACGACCGTGCAGTTGCGGACCTCCGGCCGGGAAAGGATCGCGGCGAACCCGTCCCGCCCGATCCCGCCGGTGCCGATGTTCGCGTGGCGGTCGCGATGGGAGCCGACCCCGAACTCGGCGTCGTTCGCGTGGATCACAACGAGACGCTCGGCGAGCCCCGACGCCGCGAGCTCATCGAAGCAGGCGGCGACACCCTCCCGGCGGCTGAGGTCGTAGCCCGCGGCGAACAGGTGGCAGGTGTCGAGGCACAGGCGGAGGCGTTCGTCGTGGCCGACCGCGTCGAACAGCCGAACCGCCTCGGCGACGGTGCTCGCCACCGCGCCGGTGGTGCCGGCCATGAGCTCGATGACCGGCACGGCGTCGGAGTCGGCGGCCGCCAGCGCCTCGAGGGACGACGCCGCGCGGGCGAGCGCGTCGGCCGGCTCGCCGGTCCCGCCGGCGCCCGCGTGCACGACCAGCCCGAGGGCGCCGAGCCGATCGGCCGCCGCGAGGCTCGCCCGGCACAGGTCGACGGACCGCCGGACGAACTCCGGGTTCGGCGACGCGATGTTCACGACGTAGGGGGCGTGCAGGACCATCGACCGCAGCCCGGCCTCGCGGGCGGTCCGGCGGAACTCTCCGGCCGCCTCGTCGGTGATCCCCGGGGGACGCCACTGGCGGGCGTTCGACGCGAAGAACTGCACGGCGTCGGCGCCGATGGCCTCCGCGCCGGGCGCGACGGACGGCAGCCCGCCGTGCGTTCGGATGTGCGCCCCGACGATCACCGACGCAGGCTACCGGCGCCCGCGACACCGTCGCTCTTGGGGGCGGCTCCGCGCGCCCGGCGCCGCGGCGCGGGTCGGGCCACGGAGGCCGCCGTCAGGCCACGTAGATCGTGATCGTCTGGCCCTGTTCGACCGTGCTGGACTGGCCGGGGATCTGGCCGACGACCGTGTCGCCGGTGGCGTTCGGGATCTTGACGACGTGGACGATCAGGCCGAGCTGCTCCAGCTGCGACTGCGCGTCGCTCGCGGGGAGCCCGACCACCGCCGGCATGGCGAAGGTCCTCGGGCCGAGCGAGATCACGAGGTGGACCTTCGAGTCGATCGGCACGACCGAGTTCGCCTTCGGGTCCTGGCTGATCACGTGGCCGGTGGGGACGGTCGTCGAGTAGGCCTGGGCGAGCTTCGGGACGAGGTTCCGGTCGACGAGCGTCGACTGCGCGTCGGTGCTGGACTGGCCGACGACGTTCGGCACCTGGACCGGCTGGCGGCCGTCGCTCACCGTGATCGTGACCGACGACCCGTACGGGATCTGCTGCTGGGCGAGCGGGTTCTGGTCGATCACCAGGCCCTGCTTCACGGTGTCGCTGTACGCGTGGCGGATCTGGACCTTCAGCCCCTGGCGGCCGAGGTCGGACTGCGCGTCGGCCAGCGACTTGCCGGTGACGGCCGGCACGGTCCGGAGCGGCAGGCCGGCCGAAAGGCGCAGCGTGACGTCGGTTCCCTTCTTCACCTTCGAGCCGGGCTCGATGCTCTGGCTGAGCACCTGCCCGGCCGGGACGGTCGTGGAGGACTGCGGCGCGTCGAACTGCGGGTCGAGGCCCTGGTCGACCAGGCGGGCCCGGGCGGCGTCCTGCGTCAGCCCGAGCACCCGCGGGACGTGCGTGTAGTGCGGGATGAGGTACACCCAGGCCGCGAGCGCCCCGACCGCGACGAGCACGATCGCCATCAGCGCGACCACGGTGCGCCGCAGGATCCTGCGGCGGCGGGCCTTCGGCGACATCCGTTGGGGGATCGTGACGGTGAACGCCCGGTCCTCGTCGCGCGGGACCTCGTCGGGAAGCGTGCGGACGAGCTCGCCCAGCGAGGTGGCAGGCAGCACCGAGTCCGCGGCGGCGAGCACCTGGTCGCGCATGTCCGCCGCCGAGTCGGGACGCCGGTCGCGGTCCTTCTCGGTGGCCGCGACCACCAGCTTGTCGAGCGCCCGGGGGACCGACGGTTCGTCATCGGAGGGTGGGGGCACCGGGTCGGACAGGTGCCGGTACGCGATCGCGAGCGACGTCTCGCCGGTGAACGGGACGTGCCCGGTGAGCAGCTCGTACGCGACGATGCCGGTGGCGTACAGGTCGGTGCGGGGGTCTGCCGGTTCGCCCTGGATCTGCTCGGGCGCGAGGTACTGCACGGTTCCGGTCACCGTTCCCGGGGCCTGGCTGACCCTCGATTCGGCGAACGCCCGCGCGAGGCCGAAGTCGGCGACCTTCACGTGGCCGTCGGGAGTGACCAGCACGTTCTCGGGCTTCACGTCGCGGTGGACGATGCCGTGGCGGTGCGCGTGGTCGAGCGCGGCGAGCATCTGATCGAGCACCTCGACGGTCTGTTCGGGCTCGAGCTTGTCGTAGTACGAGAGCAGGTCGCGCAGGTTCCGCCCTCGGACGAACTCCATGACCATGAAGTACGTGCCGTTCGTCGTCGAGCCCCAGTCGTGGACGGCGACGATGTTCGGGTGGGAGAGCAGGGCGGCCGCGCGGGCCTCGCGCCGGAACCGTTCGATGAAGCCGGGGTCGCCGGCGAGGTTCCGGTGCAGGACCTTGATCGCCACGTCGCGCGCCAGCACGGAGTCGCGGGCTCGATAGACCTCGCCCATGCCGCCCGAGGCGACCTTCGTGATGATCTGGTACCGCGCGCGGACGGCCGTCGTCTGACTCACTTCCGACTCGTTTCCCGTCTGGGGGGCCGCGGGTGCGTGGGCCCATTGTAGGTGGCGGGATGCCGCTCGATGGGCTGTTCGGTCGGTCGAGTGTGAGATCAGGGCGCGGGCCGCCTGCGGGTGCGCGACACGTTCCGGATCGACTGACGACGCGGTTGACCGAGCGAAGCTTCGTCTCAGCGGACGAGTCGCGGCTTCGCGCCCACGATCTCGTCGATGAGCCCGTAGTCCTTGGCTGCCTCCGGCGTGAGCCAGTAGTCGCGGTCGGTGTCCCGTCGGATGCGCTCGATGGGCTGGCCCGTGCGTTCGGCCAGGATGGCGTCCACGCGTTCCCGCAGGATCATGAACTCCTTCGCGTGGATCTCGATGTCGCGGGCGGTGCCCTGGATCCCTCCGTGCGGCTGGTGGATGAGGATGCGGGCGTTCGGCGTGGCCGAGCGGACGCCGGTTCCGGTGGCGAGGATCACCGCCGCGCTCGACGCCGCCATCCCCACGCAGCGGGTGTGCACACGCGAAGCGACGAGCTGCACCGTGTCGTGGATCGCGAACAGCCCCGTGACGTCGCCGCCGGGGGAGTCGATGTACAGCGTGATGTCCTGGTCGCCGGTCGCGTCGAGCGCGAGCAGCTGGGCGACGACATCGTCGGCGACGCTGTCCTTGATCTCGCCGCGCAGGAACACCATCCGCTGCTGGAACAGCCGCCGATAGGCGAACTCCAGGGTGGCCAGCGTGTCGTGCTGGGGGGTTTCGGTGGTCGCCGGGTCGTGCACGTCCGCTCATCTCCTTCGGTGTAGAGTGCAACCGTTCGGTTGCGCGATCGTACCGTCGTTCCGCGTGAACCCGCAACCCGGAGGTTGCGAATGGACGACCCAATCGTCGAACGAGTCGTGGACCTCGAGGCCCCGGTCGCCGAGGTGTGGGCCGCGCTGACCGAGCCCCGCCGGCTGTCGGCGTGGGTGGGCGGCGAGGTCGTGTCGCTGGACGTCCGTCCCGGGGGCCGAGGGATCGTCGCTCGGGACGATGGAGCAACCCGGCGGATCGTGGTGGAGGCCGTCCAGCCCGAGCGACGCATGGCGCTCCGATGGTGGCCGTTCGAGGATGCCGGGCCGGCCGCGGCCGGACGGGGGACCAGCGTGGAGTTCGTGCTGGAGCCGAAGGACGACGGCACCCGGCTGACCGTGGTCGAGCGTCCGCCGTTCGCGATGGGGGAGACGGGGCAGTCCGAATCGGAACGCGAGCTCCCATGGGCCTTCGAGATGGCCGCTGCATGACCGGGCCGACCCGGGACGAGCGCGTCGGAGCCGTGTTCCAGGCCCTCGCCGACCCCACCCGGCGGGAGGTCGTCTCGCTCCTCTCGCGCTCGGGGTCGGTCACGGCGACCGAGCTCGCAACGCAGCTGCCCGTGTCCCGCCAGGCCGTAGCGAAGCACCTCGCGACGCTCGCCGACGCCGGCTTGGTGTCGTCCGCCCGCGAGGGCCGCGAGGTCCGCTACCGCCTCACGCCGTCCCCGATGAACGACACGATGTCCTGGATGACGACCGTCGGCGCCGAATGGGACGAACGCCTGGACGCGTTGCAACGCCACCTCCGCAGTTCGGGCTGATCGGGCGAGGCGAGCGCCGGCTCCGCATCAGGAGGCTCCGGTTCCGTTCGATTGCGGTCGGCATCGATCGGTGCGCGGCGGCCTTCGCGCAGCCAAGGACGAGCGGCGAATCTCACGCCGCTCGAATCGGCGGAGCCGGACCGGCATGGAATCGGACTCCATCCGACCTGGTCGGTTCGTTCCCGCCGGATCGTCCAGCCGTATTCGTGGACGAGCTTGTGGTGGAACAGGCACGTGAGCACGAGGTTCTCGAGGTCCGTGGTTCCGCCACGGGACCACCACCGGATGTGGTGCGCCTGAGTCCAGCGCGTGGAGTGGCCCGGGAAGGTGCATCCGCGGTCGCGGTGCCGGAGGTGGCGCAGCATCCATTCGGCCGGCTCGCGGGCCATGCGGCCGAGCCCGATCACGTCTCCGGCCGCGTTTTCGACGACCGCCTGCGCTCGTGACGTGCACAGCAACCGCTCGGCGGTCTCGCGCGGGATGGCGGGGCCACCCTCGATCTCGAAGCCGCCGGCAACGCGACTCGCGATGACCGACCCGTCGCGTTCGTGATCCACCGCGTCGACGTGGGCATGCACGATCACGGTGGCGCGGTCGGGATCGGGATCGCCGGCCAGGCGGGTGGACGCCAGCGCGACGAGTGCGTCCGCCCTGCGTTCGTTGGCGAAGTACGTCGCATCCTCGTCCGGCATCACCGGCAGCGAGTCGGCCAGTCGTTCAATCGCGCGGGCGACCACGGCGCCCTGCGCAGACGGCAGCTCCGCCTCGAGGCCGAACCGCCTCCCGTCGTCGAACCACCACCATGTCAGAGAACGCGCCCGGTCAACGTCAGCGACCTCATCGGTCGTCTCGCGCCTGGCGAGGTCGCCGCGATGACGGATCCGTCCGCAGGAGACGTCCCGGGCCCACTCCACCAGGCCGCGCTCGGTCTCCGGGGTGGCGAACCGGGTGAGCTCGACCACCTTGTCGATGCCGAGCTCGCCGAGTGCGAGCGCATCCGACACCCGCGGCAGGCCCTCGAGGGCGTGCGCGGCCCGGATCCACCGGCACGCCTTCCAGTGGGAGACGCCGTAACGCAGAAGCAGCCAGTGCGCCATGTCGTTGGCGCCCATCCCGCGCCAGAGCTCCAACGTGTCGACCTGGGCAACAAGCTGCAAGAACTCCAGCTGGGCGCGACCCACTCGTTCGTTGGCGCGATCGAGCGACTCGATGAGCCGCTTGTTGGAACGGGCACTCTGCACGTATGGCTCCCAACCTTGATCCGGCTGGGGGAGGGATCACCAAGAATAACGAACAGACGTTCGATTGTCAAGAGGTATTCGCGAACTTCGGAGCCTCGCCGCGGCCTTCGGGCGGGTCGCGCGAGGGCTCCCGGGGCGCCGCCGGACCTATACTCGAGGGAGCACCACCGGGGAGCTCGGGGAACCGGGCTGAGAGGCCGGCCGTACGCGTGGGACCGCCGGCGACCCGAACAGGACCTGATCCCGGTAATGCGGGCGAAGGGAGGGAACGGGCATCCGCCGACCCACGGCACACGGAGCCCGAGCAGAGCACATGTCCAACGATCCCCTGGTCAACGATCCGCTCGTCGGCGATCCACTGGTCATCGCGGGGCGGGAGTTCGCGTCGCGGCTCATCGTCGGGACGGGGAAGTTCGGCTCGTTCGAGGCGATGCGGGACGCACTCGACGCCAGCGGCACCGGGATGGTCACGGTCGCGCTGCGCCGGGTCGACCTCGATGCGACCGGCGGGCCCGACATCCTCGAGTTCATCGACCCCGGGCGGTACCTGATCCTGCCGAACACCTCCGGGGCCGCCGACGCGGACGAGGCCGTACGGATCGCACGCCTCGCGCGCGCGGCCGGGCTGCCGCCCTGGGTGAAGCTCGAGGTCACCCCCGAGCCGCGCTACCTGCTGCCCGATCCCGTCGAGACGCTGTACGCGGCCGAGGCCCTGGTTCGCGACGGCTTCACCGTGCTGCCGTACGTGAACGCCGACCCCGTGCTGACCAAGCGACTCGAGGAGGTCGGCTGCGCGGCGGTCATGCCACTCGGCTCCTGGATCGG
>DATLUW010000988.1:0-2361 GCA_035577825.1 Actinomycetota bacterium
CACCGAGCCCCTGTGGGTCGACATCCAGGCGCAATACCGCATCGACGACTGGGACGGCCCGAACAAGGACGGGTGGAGCCTCTACGCGGACGTGCGGAACCCGAGCGACCTATCCAAGATCCTCTACAACGAGTCCGTGAGTGTCGACGAGACGACCCCGCGCGACCGTTGGCTGCCGCAGAGCGTCCGGGTGAAGGTCGCCGCGAACACCACGTCGCGGGTCACGGTGCGCGGGTACCCGCCGCACGGCTCGGCCAGCTTCGACCAGGTCTCGATGAAGGCCGACACTGCGCTGATCTTCACCAAGCGCGACCCGTGGCAGGTCATCGAAGGGCTCGTCACCGAGGCGCAGAACGTCACGAACGGCAAGTCCGACCTCAACATCGGCAGTTGGGGCTCATGGTCCGGGTTCAAGATCGACCGCCCCTACCCGTGGAAGGACCGCGTCAAGGTCTCCGAGGCGATCGATGAGGTGGTCCGCTCCCGCAACGGGCCGGACGCCAACATGGAGGTTGGGGCTCGCATCCGCCGGCTGACCGTTGCCCCCAAGCAGGGCGTGCTGTACCGCAAGCCTGTGTTCGCACTGGGCGACCGGGTGGGCGACGCGCGGATCGTGTCCTACTCGGCCGGTATCGACGGCGACGAGGTGACCACGCGCGCGGTCGTCCAGTCCTCACTGTCCGGCGGCGGCATGTCCGAGGTCATCGTGACCTCTGACCGGGACGACGGGCTCGTCCTCGAGACGCTGTATCAGACCGAGCAGGACAGCCCGACATCGACGCTGCTGGAGCAGGGGCGCACTGCGGTCAAGTACGGCCGGGCCGACGTCATCACCCGAGTCGTCATGCACCCTGAGGACACGACGACACTGCTGCCACCGCAGGGCGTCACCATCGGCTCGGTCGTGACGCTCGATGTCCACGACGGGGAGATCGGAGTGCGGGCCGACTACCGCATCGTCGAGATCGACCTGGACCCAGACCATGACCAGCTCAGTTTCGCAGTAGTGCCGGAGGTCTGATGGGCTACGTTCACAAGGCGCCGGCCACCGGGCGCACCTACGACAGCGACCGGCGTCAGACCCGGGCCGACATCGCGCGCCTGAACCGTAAGCGGTTCGAGCCTCCGCCGGTTCGTCCGTTCGTCCATGTCGAGCCGGAGCCGTCGGAGCACTGGCGGCCCGGTGAGGCGTGGCTGGACACGTCCGGCGAGGGCTGATGGCGTTCTACGGCGAGTCCTACGCGCTGTGGGACCTGACCAACATCGCCGGCACCGCGGCCGACTTCGGGGCGCTCTACTACCACCGCGACGACGAGTCATCCAGCGTGTCGGCGGGCGACTCATTCCTCGTCGGGGTGTGGGCTGATCCGGTCGAGTTCGGCGACCTCGTCGCCGCGACCGACGCCGTGGTGTCCTGGGTGGTCGAGACTGGCGAGGGCTCCTCAGGGACGCTCGCCATCTCATCCGGCCTGGACCCGACCGGCGCCGTCACGAATACCGCCTACGCCAGCGACGCGCTCGGCTCGTTCAGCGTCACCGGCACGCAGACCATCGTGGCCGGACCCACCTCGATCACTTCGGCCGACCTCGTGGCGTTCGACGACGAGCCGGTCGCGTTCATCCAGTGCACGTCCGGCGTCGTCAACATCCTGCAGGTGAAGCTGCGCGTCTGGCCGCCCACCGGTGCGGGCGGTAACTGGGCTACCGGATCGGCGTACGAGCGCGTCGGGGACCGTTCGTTCTGGAGCTCGGAGCCGAACAACCAGGAGACGGCCCAGGTCGACGGGTACGCCGCGGCGTGGGCGCTCGGCCGGTCGGACATCGACGGGCTCGAGGGCGTCCCGCAGGGGTTCCTGCTCGGCTCGGACGATATGGCGCAGAACTTCAGCCTGAGCCACTCGGCCACGATCCCGCCGTTCCAGGAGTTCGCCGACACCTCGATGCAGGTGGTGCTGCTCTCGGCGACACCGCCGCACGTGACCACCGCTGGGCCGGGCATCCTCGGCGGCGTCGACCCGCGCGAGCACCAGTATGAGGACGAGGCGTGGGCGCGTGCCGTCGGCGGTGGGCCGATCGCGCCGACGTTCATCGAGTGGATCGAACCGGCCACGGCGTTCATCGACAACATTGGCCAGGTCGGGTTCGAGGAAGTGGGCGCGCCGTCGTTCACGCCGCACCCGACGATGTCGGGCTGGGTGCTCGGGACGATGACGGTCCCGACGCCTGACGGGGTGACCCGCGCGGCGGGGGACCACGTCCCGATCTTGCAGGCCGAGCATCAGGTTATCGGCGTGTTCGCACCGAACTACTTCGCCAACCCCGGCACCTCGTCCGTCAGCGGCACCACGGGCGGGCTGGACT
>DATLUW010000989.1:0-3883 GCA_035577825.1 Actinomycetota bacterium
CAACGTGGTCGTTCTGGCCGGAACGGTCGCAACCGATCCGACGGAGAAGGAGCTGCCGTCGGGTGACCGGGTGACCGAGATCAAGCTCTCCGTTCCCGAGGCCGGCAAACGCTCCCTCCCCCTCCCGGTCTCGGCCTGGCACGGCAAGCCCATCACCAAGCGGTCGCTCGGCGCCATCGGCAAGGGCGACGAGGTGCTGGTGCACGGGCAGCTCGTGCGGCGGTTCTACCGGAACGGAGCGGGCGCGCGGACGGTGATGGAGGTGGTGGCCACCGGCATCAAGAAGCTGGAACCCGTCGAGGAGGCGTAGCGCCTCGGTCGGGCGGCCTCAGTCGAGCGGGCGGATCACCATGCCGGTCCGGGGCTTCGGCCAGAAGTAGGTCGACTTCTGCGGCAGGGTTCCGCCCCGCTCGATGACGTCGCGGATCCGGCGGACGTGGGTGGGCGGCAGGAAGAACACCGCCCCCGATTCGCCGAGGCGCACGGCCTCCTCCGCCGCGGCGGCATCGAAGGTGAACCGCAGCGCGGCGTCGCCCAGGACGCGTTCGTGCAGGGCGCACACGGTGGGCGGCGAACCCTCCAGGCGGCCGATCCGGTGGACCACCTCGGAGCCCTCGCGGGTCACCGAGCCGTACACGAGGTCGTCGTCGTCGAGCGAGGCGAGGACCTCGGCCAGGTCGCGGACCCGGTGACCGTCCGCGCGGACCTCGGCTCCGTCGAGCACCACCCGGTGGATCGGCAGGACGGGGGGATCCTCGATCTCCGAGTCCACGAGGAGCATGAGCATCGTGTCCCAGGGCCCGGGCCCCGCCGTGGAGCGCATCTCCTCGCGGAACGCCTGGGCGACCGCGTAGCGGTGATGCCCGTCGGCGATCAGGAGCCGTTCGTCCGCGAGGTCCTCGGCGATGCGATCCCAGGGCGCGGCCCCGCTCCTGCCGCCCTGTTCGCCGCCGGCCGGAAGGACCCACAACCGGTGATCCACGCCCTCCTCGTCGGCGACCGCCTCGTCGGGGGGTCGGGATTCGATCACCTCGTCGAACACGGTCGCGATCTCCGGCGTCGGGCCCCGCCAGAGCGCGTACACCGGCGACAGGTTCGCCCGGACGGTCCGCAAGACCCGCATGCGGTCCTCGATCGGCCCCGGCAGCGTCCGCTCGTGGGGCAGGATCGCTCCGCCGAGGGGTTCGATGTCGACGGCCGCGATCACGCCACGAACCCTGCTCGCGCGCCCGCGATGAGCGAACCGCATCTCGTACAGGAACCATGACGGGACCTCCGTCTCGCGGAGCGCCCCCTCGGTGCGCCATTTCCGGAGCAGTCGGGAGGCCCTCGTATACTTGTTCTCCCGGTCGTCGTCTCCCGGTTCGTCGCGACCGAGGATCAGCCGGACCACGTTGTGGGTGCTCGCCGCGTGCAGCCGGCGCTCGCCCTCCGCGCTGATGGCGTCGTACGGTGGGGCGGTGACCTGGTCCAGAGGGCCGACGACGGACTCGTCGAACAGAAGGCCGGTGAACGGTGAGACGCGAGGCATTCCCAACGTATAGCACCGAGCCACCCGGCCAGTCCGCGTACGACCTCTACGCCCGGGGGAGCCGGTTCCTCGACGAGGGGCATCCGCACCAGGCCGCGATGCTGCTGTCGCGGGCCCGAATCATCGAACCGGACAAGGGTTCGATCCGCGAGGCGCTCGGCCGCGCCCTGTACATGTCCGGACGGACGGCGTGGGCCCGGCGGGAGTTCGCCAAGGCGGTCGCGATCGACCCGGTGAACGACTACGCGCACTTCGGGCTCGCGCTCGCGTGCGAGCGAACCGGCCAGCGAACGCGGGCGATCGCCCACCTGAAGCTCGCGATCGCGATGCGGCCGGGCGTCACCCACTACGAGCGCGCGCTCGCCCGGCTGGCCGGGTGAACGCCACCCCGGCCGGCGATCGCCGGCCCGCCGGCGGGGACAGCGGCGAACCGCGAGGCGACCGTCGGGAGCTCCTCGTCGACGAGTACGACGCGCTGCTGTTCGACCTGGATGGGGTGCTGTACCGCGCCACCGAGACGGTCGAGGGGGCTCCCGAGGCCGTCGCCCGCGCCCGCGAGCGGGGGGCCAGCATCGCGTTCGTCACGAACAACTCCAGCCGGACGCCGGATCAGGTCGCCGAGAAGCTCCGGGGACACGGCATCGACGCGCGCACCGAGGAGGTCGTGACCTCCGCCATGGCGCTGGCCGACCTGCTGCGAGCGGACGACGAGCTCGGCGGGGCCGGCGGCCGCACGGCGTTCGTGGTGGGGGAGGAGGGCATCAGCGAGGCCCTCCGGGAGGCCGGGTTCGAGCTGGTCGACGAGGACGCCGGGCGGGCCGACGTCGTGGCGGTGGGCGTCGACACGCACGTCACCTACGCCCGCCTGCGGACGGCCGCCCTGCTCGTCCAGCGCGGCGCCCGCCTCGTCGCCACGAACACCGACGCGTCCTACCCGGCGCCCGACGGGCTGTGGCCGGGCGCCGGCGCCATGCTGGCGGTGATCACGACCACCCTCGGCCGGGATGCCGACGTCGTCGCCGGGAAGCCGCACGCCCCCCTCCTGCGCAGCGCCCTCGAGCGCAGCGGCGGGCAACGGCCGCTCGTCGTGGGTGACCGGCTGGACACGGACATCGACGGCGCGGCCGGTGTGGGCTGGGACTCGCTCATGGTTCTCACCGGCATCTCACAGCCGCGCGACCTGCTCGAAGCGCCCAACCTCCCGACCCACCTCGGCGCGGACCTCGGCGCCCTGTTCCGCCCGGCGACGACCGTCCGGCCGGCCACCGGCGCGGATGCCGAGTCGGTGGAACGGCTCCTCAGGGAGTCCGGACTGCAGACCGACGGAGTCGCCGGGCGCGCCCCGCTCACGCTCGTCGCCGAACGAGACGACGGCGGCGTCGTCGGGACCGTCGCCCTCGAGGTCTTCGAATCGGCCGGCGACACGATCGCCCACCTCCGTTCGCTGGCCGTGGCCGAAGGCCAGCGCGGCGAGCGGACCGGCGTGCTGCTGACGGCGCACGCCGTGCACCTGGCCCGCACGCGCGGCGCGATCCGGGTGCATGCAGTCACCGAGACCGCGGCGCGGTTCTTCGACGCGCTGGGATTCCAGCGGACCGGCGCCAGGGACTCGCTGCCCGATCCCATCCGCCGGACGCCGATGGTCCGCGACTTCTGCGCCGAGTCCTCGGTCGCGTTCGTCTGGGCGCCTCCCAACTAGGGGAACAGGCCTTCGTCCCGCGCCGGACGGTTGCGCTCCTTCGGGAAGAACAGCAGCGCCAGCACCAGCCCCGCCAGGAACCCGCCCACGTGCGCGAAGTAGGCCACGCCGCCGTTCACGTGCTGCGCCAGCCCGGTCACGCCGCTGAAGAACTGCAGCACGAACCAGAACCCCAGCACCACGATCGCGGGGAGCGGCATGAGGGTGAAGATGAACAGGATCGGCACCAGCGAGTACACGCGGCGCCCCGGGAACATGACGAGATACGCGCCGAGCACCCCCGCGATCGCGCCGGAGGCGCCGAGGGTCGGGATCACCGAGCCCGGGTCGACGGCGATCTGCCCCGCGGACGCCACCAGCCCGCAGAAGAGGTAGAAGAGCAGGTACCGGACGTGCCCGATCTTGTCCTCGACGTTGTTCCCGAACACCCACAGGAACAGCATGTTGCCGCCGAGGTGCAGCCAGCCGCCGTGCAGGAACATCGCGACGAACACCGACGCCCACACGCTCTTGCCCGGGCAGCCGTGGAACTCCGGCGCGGCCGGGTCGGTCGCCCGGCCCTGCAGCAGCAGCTGGAGGTCGCGCCCCGAGATGCCGAGGTTCGCCTCGTCGATCGCACGGCGGGCCGGGAGCCCCCCCTCGGCGAGGTTCGT
>DATLUW010000990.1:0-3736 GCA_035577825.1 Actinomycetota bacterium
CCCATGGCACAAGCCGCGGTTCCTCCAGGGGTTCACGTGGCTGTACGTGCTGTGGTCGCTGCACCGGCAGCAGCGACCACAGCACGTACAGCCACGTGAACCCCTGGAGGAACCGCGGCTTGTGCCATGGGTCCCGCCGCCGGAGCCGCCGGCCGGGCGAAACCGGGACGGTCGTCCGTTCCCGCTCCGCGACCGCGACCGGCACGCTCACAGCAGCCGCTCCCGGGCGGATCGGGACGTGCTGCGGATGTAGTACAGCATCGGGATCAGCAGGATCACCATGAGGATGAGGACGAGGCCGGCACCGATCCCGCCCTGCCCGGCCGTCCCCACCGCGTCGTCGATGAGGTTGCCGATCATCGACGTCTTCGGCGAGCTCGAGAGCAGGTCGTTCGTGTAGTAGTCGCCGAACATCGGGAGCGCCGCGATCACGAGCCCGGCGAGGATCGCCGGCTTCGACAGCGGCAGCGTCACCCGCCAGAAGGTCCGGGCCCGGCTGGCCCCGAGGTCGCGGGCGGCCTCCAGCAGGTTGCCGTCGATGCGGTCGAGCCCGGCGAACAGCGGAAGGATCATGTACGGCACATAGCCGTACACGAGCCCCAACACGACGGTGACCGGGTTTCCGTGGAGCCAGTCGATCGGCTTGCCGGAGAGGTGCAGAAACTGGAGCGCCTTGTTCACCCAGCCGTTCGACTGGAGGAGGTTCACCCAGGCGAACATCCGCATGATGTAGCTGATCCAGAACGGCGCGATCAGGAGCACCAGCAGCAGCCCCCGCCGCCGCCCGGCGTACCGCGCCACGTAGTAGGCGACCGGGTACGAGATCACGAGGCACAGCACCGCCGCCGCCCCCACGTAGACGAACGTCCGGATGAACGCCGGCCCCAGGAACGCGTTCTTCCCGAAGATCTGGCCGAGCACGGTGCCGAACGTCCCCGGGTACCACTGCAGCGGGTTCCAGATCGGCACCGGCTGGCGGAAGATCGGGTCGAACGTCCCGAACGCGATGGACAGCACCACGTAGAACGGAACGAGGAACAGCAGGACCAGCCACAGCACGCCGGGGACGGTGAACGACGGCCAGAACCACCGGGGGTACCACGCGCCGTGGCGCTCCGCGTCGGCCCGGCGCAGGGCCCTGGCGCTAGGCACCGGCCTTGAATTCGCTCCAGACGTCGTGCCAGGCTGCGTCCACCTCGGGGCTCAGCTCGAGCTCCCGCGAGCCGGTCTTCCAGATCGACTCCGGTACCACCGTGGTCGCGAGGTTCGGCGGGATGTACTGCTGCTTCACGAGCAGGGCCGCGTCGACCTTGCGCTGCGGCGGCTGGTACCCGAGCCAGCTGAAGTTCTCCATCGAGTTGTGGAAGTCGAGCAGGTAGTTCAGGAACAGGTGCGAGAGCACCGGATTGCTGCCGGATCGCAGGATCACCAGCAGGTCGTTGTTCACCGGAGCGTGGGTCGGGAGCGACCAGTACCGCAGGACGCTCGTGTCGAACCCCTTCGGGCCGTAGTACTGCGCGTTCACCATGTCGCCCGACCAGGCCTCGCAGAGCGACACCTTGCCCTCGGGCAGGTCGACGTAGTCGTCGACGTTCACCAGGGGGTTGGTGGCGCTTGTGAGGTCCAGCAGGTCCTTCTTCGCGAGGTCGAGGTTCTTCGTGCTCCCGGTGTTGAGGTCGTAGATGCCGTTGCGGAGCAGGGCCATGCCGATGGTCTCGCGGTAGTCGTCCAGCACCTCGGTCTGGTTCTTGTACTTCGGATCCCACAAGGCGTCGTACGGGTTGGCCCGCTTCGAGATGTCCTCGCTCACCATGTCGGTCCGCCACGCGATGCCGGTGGTGTACGTCACGTACGGCACCGTGTATCGGGCGCCACGGTCGTAGTACGGGTCCTGCAGCTCGGTCCACACGTTCGGCAGGTTGGTCAGGTAGCTGTGGTTGAGCGGGCGGAGGTAGTTCCGCGTGATGAGCTTGCCGAGCACGTCGATCGTCGGGATGAGGATGTCGAAGTCCACCTGGCCCGACCGGATCTTCGCGAGGGCCTCGTCCATCGTGGCGAAGGTCGACAGCTCGACGTTGACGTTCGCGCTCGCATATTGCTTCTCGAAGTCGTTGAGCGACTTCTTGTAGATGTACTCCTCCCAGTTGTAGATCTTGAGCGTCGCGTTCTGCTCGGGCGCAAGGCCGCTCGCAATGGGCTTGTTGTCGGGCTGGATCGGCCACGTGACGGGGTTGTCCGGCCTGGCGAGGGGGAGCGTGGACGCCGCGGCCGAAGGCGGTTCGCCACTGCCGCAGGCCTCCAGGAGCGCCGGGAGCGCGGTGAGCGCCACCGCCGATCCGGCGGCCCGTTTCAGGAAGTCGCGCCGCGAGACGCCGTGCGCCCGCCGTTCACGAGGATGCATCTGGATCACCTCCGATCGCGCCGGCGAACCGGGCGAAGTTGTCGAGGAACCTCCCCACGTCGTCCTGCGAGTGCTGGACCGAGAGCATCCACTGCTCGGCCTTCCCCCACGGCGGGAGGAACACCCCGCCGGCGTGCTGCATCAGCCAGTGGAGGTGGCTGAACCGGTCGTCGATCTCCAGGAAGTCGCGGTAGTTCCGGATGGGATGCGCGGAGAAGACGATGCAGCCCTTCGCGCCGAGCGCCACGACGTGCGCCGGCAGCCCGTGCTCTTCGATGATCCCCTCGCATCCGGCGACCATCGTCTCGCGAAGGCCGTCGAAATGTGCGTACGCCTCCGGCGTCAGGACCTCGGTGAGGGCCGCGCGCGCCGCGGCCATCGCGAGCGGGTTCCCGTTGAACGTCCCCACCTGCTCGTACGCGCCGTCGGCGACGAAGGACATCACCTCCTCGGTGCCGCCGATCGCGGCCGTGGAGATGCCGCCGCCCATCGCCTTGGCGAGGCACACGATGTCCGGGGTCACGCCGAACCTCGCCGTTGCGCCGCCGGGGTGGATCGTGGAGCCGGTCTTCACCTCGTCGAACGCGAGCAACGCGCCGTGTTCTCGCGTGACCTCGCGCGCGCACTCGAGCCAGCCCGGCACCGGCGGGATGATGCCGGCGTTCATCATCACCGGCTCCATGATCATCCCGGCGATGTCCTTGCCGCGGTCGGCGAACAGCGCCCGCAGTGGTTCCGGGTCGTTGAACGGCGTGACGAGCGTGAGCTCGACGATCGCCGACGGGATGCCGCTCGAGGCCGGCGCGCTCCACGGCCGCTTGCTCGGGCCGAGCTCCTCGATCAGCTGGTACACGGACACCTGCACCGAGTCGTGGTGGCCGTGGTACGTGCCCTCGACCTTGACGATCAGGTCCCGGCCGGTGACCGCCCGCATCAGGTGGACGGCGTCCATGGTGGCCTCGGTGCCGGAGTTCCCGAACCGCCACGACGGGAGCCCGAACCGCCGCGCGAGCTCCTCGGCGACCACGATCGCGTCCTCGGTCGGCTGCGCGAAGTGGGTGCCGAGGCGGACGCGCTCGGAGACGACCTCGACGATGCGCGGATGCGCGTGGCCGACGGCCATCGCGCCGTAGCCGTTGTGGAAGTCGACGTACTCGTTGCCGTCGACGTCCCAGACTCGCGAGCCCTCGCCGTGCGAGAGGTACACGGGACGCGGATCGGCGGCCTGGAAGGAGCTCGGCACGCCACGCGGCATGACCGTCACGGCGCGCTCGTACGCGGCCTGCGACGCCGTGGTGCGGGCCAGCAGCGCGGCCCGCTCCCGCTCGATGAGCT
>DATLUW010000991.1:0-6076 GCA_035577825.1 Actinomycetota bacterium
GGGCGACCGCGGCCGGCGCGCTCGAGCGGCTCCGGGGCGAGGACGGGGGCGAGGCGAAACGCCAGGTGGCCATGGTCGACGCGGCCGGACGAACGGCGGCATTCACGGGATCGGGCTGCGTGGCCGAGGCCGGGAGCGCGGCCGGCGAGGGCGTGACCACGCAGGCGAACATGATGGAGCGCGACACGGTGTGGGGCGCGATGCTCGAGGCCTACGAGGCGGCCGACGGCGACCTCGCCGAGCGGCTGTTCGCGGCGCTGCGGGCCGCGGAGGCCGAGGGCGGCGACATGCGCGGCAGGCAATCGGCCGCCCTGCTCGTGGTGCCGGCCGAAGGCGAAACGTGGGCCCGGCGGTTCGACCTCCGGGTGGAGGACCACCCCGACCCGGTCGGCGAGCTCGGCCGGCTGCTCGTGCTGGCGCGGGCGTTCGAGCACGCATCGCAGGGGCTCGACCTCGTCGGCGAGCTGCGGTACCCGGAGGCGATGGAGGAGTTCGACCGGGCGATGGAGCTCGCGCCCGGCGACGACCAGATCGCATTCTTCCGGGCGACCCTGCTGCCGACGGTCGGCCGCCCGACGGAGGCGCGCGAGGAGCTCGACCGCATCCGCCTCGACGAACCGCGGTGGGGGCCGTTCCTGTGGCGGGGCGCCAAGGTCGGCCTCGGCCCGGACGACCCCGACTCCCTGCAGGCCCTGGCACCGCTCGACCCGGAGGACCGACCGTGACCGAACCGGCAACGCTCGCATCGATGAAGCACGACGCGAAGGCCCGGGTGGAGGCCGCGCGGGACCAGCTCCTCGACCTGTCGCACCGCATCCACGCCGACCCCGAGCTCGGCTACGAGGAGGAGCATGCCTCCGCGTGGCTGTGCGAGGCGCTGGAGGCCGGCGGCCTGCAGGTCGAACGCGGGACCTCCGGCCTGCCGACCGCGTTCGCGGCGCGCGCCGGCTCGGGGCCGCTGCACCTCGCGATCTGCGCCGAGTACGACGCCCTGCCGGAGATCGGCCACGCCTGCGGCCACAACGTGATCGCGGCGGCCGCGCTGGGAGCAGGGCTCGCGCTCGCGCCGATCGCCGACGACGCCGGCATCTCGCTGCGCGTCCTCGGCACGCCGGCCGAGGAGGGCGGCGGCGGCAAGATCGTGATGCTGGAGGCCGGCGCGTTCGACGGCGTCCACGCGGCGATGATGGTCCACCCGGCGCCGTTCGAGATGCTCGAGTTCCCGGTGATCGCGGCGACGTCGTTCGACATCCGGTACACGGGCAAGGCGGCGCACTCGTCGGCGTTCCCGGAGCTCGGGATCAACGCGGCGGACGCGTTCGTGGTGGCGCAGACGGCGATCGGGCTGCTCCGCGAACACATCCGCGGCACCGACCGCATCCACGGGATCGTGACGAAGGGCGGCGACGCGCCGAACGTGGTCCCCGAGGACGCGACCGGGCAATGGATGGCCCGGTCGACCACGCTGGCGGAGCTGGAGGACCTCGTCCCGAAGGTGCTGCGGTGCTTCGAGGCGGGGGCGATCGCCACCGGCGCGACCCTCGACATCACCCGATACCCACCGTACGCCGAGATGCGGCACGACCTCGGGCTCCTCGAGCGCTACCGGGCGAACGCGGAGGCCCTCGGGCGGCTCTTCCCGGACCTCGGCGAGGCGGCGAAGCGGGCGAGCGCGTCGACCGACATGGGGAACGTGTCGCTGCGGTTCCCGTCGATCCACCCGATGCTCGGGATCGACGGGCAGGGCGCCGTGAACCACCAGCCGGAGTTCGCGGCGGCCTGCGCGGCGGCGTCCGCCGACGAGGCGGTGATCGCGGGCGCCGTCGCGATGGCCTGGACGGCGATCGACGCGGCCGCCGACGGGCCGCTCCGCGAACGGCTCCTGGCCTCCGGCGACGGCGGGCCCTCGAGCGGCGGCGCGGCGGCGTCCGGCAGGGACGCCTGAGCTCGCGAACCGACGTGGAGGACACCGGCCGGCGGTTCCGGGGGCTGCTGCTCGACTACGGCGGCGTGATGACGACGTCGATGGCCGGGGCGTTCGCCCGGTTCGCCGTGGACGCGGGCGTCGACCCGGCGGCGTTCAAAGCGGTCATCGACGACGCCTACGGCGGGCGGGACTCGCAGGGCATGGTCGCCGGCCTCGAACGCGGCACGACGCCGCTGTCGGCGTTCGAACGGTGGCTCGCCGAGCGGCTCTCCCCCGGCGCGGCGCGCCCGGTCGAGGCCGCGGGTCTCCGGGAGCGGCTGTTCGCCGGCATGGAGCCCGACCCGGCGATGGCCGACGCCGTGGCCCGGGCCCGAGCCGCGGGGATCCGCACCGGGCTGGTGTCGAACTCCTGGGGTGACTCGGGGTACGAGCGGGAGCGGTTCGGCGAGCTGTTCGACGCGGTCGTCATCTCGGCGGAGGTCGGCATTCGCAAGCCCGACCGGGAGATCTTCCTGCTGGCCGCCGACGAGATCGGCGTGCCGCCCGAGGAGTGCGTGTTCGTGGACGATCTGCTCCACAATGCGGAGGGGGCCCGCGCGGTGGGCATGGAGGCGGTCGTCCACCGAAGCGCGGAGTTCACCATCCCCCGGCTGGAGGGGCTGTTCGGGGTCGTGCTGCAGCCCGCCGGGTGAGGCCGTTCGGGTGGGACTTCGATTCGCGCTGAACCCTTAGCGCACGGTTGGCCGATCACTGGGGAGCGCTTGGTGTTCGGCATGCTTTGGTAGCCCCATCGCGCAGGTTGCGGACGACAAGGAGGTGGCGCGAGTGCGCAAGAGATTGGTGTGGCTGGCCGCCATGGCCGTCGCCGCCATGTTCACGGTCCCCCACGGGGCGCTCGCGGACAATGGTGGCAGCGGCGACGACAACGGGGCCGAGTTCACCGGCATCATCGAGAGCCTGCCGGCGTCCGGCCTGATCGGCGACTGGATGGTCAGCGGGACGGTCGTGCACGTCACCGACGGGACCGAGGTGAACCAGGACGACGGCGCCGCGGTCGTCGGAGCGACGGTGGACGTCGAGGGCACGCTGGAGACCGACGGGTCCGTGACCGCCGACCAGATCGAAGTCAAGGAGGCGGCCGACGACGACACGTTCGGCGACGTGGAGTTCCACGGCACGATCGAATCGCTCCCGGATCCGTACCCCGTCGGCGACTGGGTCGTGAGCGGCCGGACGGTCCACGTGACCGACCAGACGGTCCTCGAGAACGACGCCGAGAACGGTGACGACCAGGGCGACAACGGCGGCGGCGACGCCATCACCGGCGACGAGGGCGACGGCTCGAGCACGCCGTTCGCGGTCGGCGACCAGGTCGAGGTGAAGGGCCTTGCCGAGTCCGACGGCTCGATCACGGCGACGAAGATCGAGTCCGACGACGAGGGCGAGAACCAGGACGAACAGGGCGACGACGACGGCGACGTCGTGCTCGCCGGGTCGGCCCAGGCGATCGCGCATACCGCGGGGCACATTGGGCTGTGGAAGGTCAGCTCCCACCAGGTCCGGGTGCTGAAGGGCACGAAGATCGTGCGGAACGGTCGCACGCTGCACCGCGGCGCGCACCTGCGGGTGAGCGGCCGGTGGTTCGCGGGCGGCACGATCCGGGCGACCCGGATCGCGATCGTCCGGTAGGAGGGGGGCGCGGTCGTCCCGCAGGGACGACCGCGCCCGGCACCGTCCGAGGAGGAGGCCCCCGCGGGGGCCTCCTCCTCGTTGCACCGTCCTCGGGTTGCCCGATCGCGCAATCCCTCCGCGCCGCCCGTCGGTAGACCCATGAGGGAGGCACCCAGCGGGGGGACCGAAGGAGTGATCCCCGATGTCCGCAGAGCCGCGATGGGAACCATCGGTTCGTCCGGCATCCCGATCCGGCACCGGCCTCCGGGCCGCGGCCCCCGCCACCGGCAGCGAGCCTGCGCCGTTCGACGTCCGGGTGGCCACCTCGATCGCGATCGCGTCGCTGGCGGCCGGTGCGATCCACGCCGCCGCGGCGATCGAGGACGCCGGCGAGGGAACGGCGACCTTGCTGTTCTTCGTCGGGGTCGCGCTCGCGCAGTCCGCGTGGGGGCTGGTCGCCCTGGGCCGCGCATCGCGCACCTGGCTCGCGCTCGGCGCGATCGGGAACCTGGCGGTGGCCGCTGTCTGGGTGTGGTCCCGAACGGCCGGGCTCCCGGTCGGCGGGGCGCCCGGCGTTGCGCTGCCGCCGTCGTTCCCCGACATGATCGCGACCGTGTTCGAGGTGGGAATCGCCCTCGGAGCGACCGCGCTGGCGCGGCGCGGGACCCGGGTCGACCGGGCCCTGCGACGGGCGCCGGGCTTCGCAGCGGGTGCACTTGTCGTGATCGGCGGGATCGCGACGGTCGCGGTGCTCGCGCAGCTCGGCGTGATCACGGCCCTCGGCGCCGGCTCCTAGAACGACCCCAACGCGGCCCCTGCGTCAGGACGAGCGCGAGGGTGGGACGGCGGACACGAGCAGGTTCGGCCGCCGCGCCGGGGCGAGTTCAGTCCTCGGGCAGGCCGGTGAGGCCCTCGGCCGGTGCACTCACCAGCGCGGCCATGTTCCCGTCGCTGTGCCGGTTCTCCCGCATCAGCTGGTGGGCCTCGTCGATCTCCGTGAACTGGAACGTCCGCGACAGGCACGGGTCGACCTTGCCGTCGACGACCAGCTGGTTGAACCCGAGCGCCTGCTCGTCGTTCGCGAAGTGGGAGCCCTGGAACCGCTTCTGCCGCATCCACAGGTACCGGAGATCGACGACCGCGTTGTAGCCGGTCGTCCCCGCGCAGATCACGACCATGCCTCCCGTGTCGCACATGAAGATCGAGGTGGGGATGGTGTCCTCGCCCGGATGCTCGAACACGATCGCCGGCGAGCGCTTCTCGCCGAGCGCGTCCCAGAACGCCTTGCCGAACGCCTTCGCGCCCTCGAACCACTCCCTGAACGCCTCGGTGTCCTTCCAGTGCGGGAGCATCCCCCAGTGCCCGAAGTCCCGCCGATTGATCGCCCCGACCGCGCCGAGCTTCTTGCAGAACTCCGCCTTGTCCTCGCTCGACACGACCGCGACCGGCTTGCCGCCGAGCTCCTTCACGATCTGGATGGCCATCGAACCAAGGCCCCCGGCGCCGCCCCACACGAGCACGGCGTCGTCCTCGCGCACGACGTTCGGCGGCCAGCCCATGAGCATCCGGTACGCGGTGGCGCCCACCAGCGTCGGCGCCGCGGCCTGCTCCCATGTCAGCTGGGGGGCCTTCGGCATGCACTGGTGCGCCTGGACCTTGGTGAACTGCGCGAACGAGCCCCAGTTCGTCTCGTAGCCCCAGATCCGGTACGAGTCGTGGAACCCGGGGTCGAGCCCGTCCTGGAGCTCCTTGGCCTCGACGTCCCACTGCCCGCAGTGGACGACCACGTGGTCGCCGACCGCCACGTTCTCCACCTTGTCGCCGACCGCGTACACGATGCCGGACGCATCAGAGCCCCCGATGTGGAACTCCGTCGGCTCGCCGAACTTGCCGTGGACGCGGGTCACGTCCACCGGGATCCCGAGCGCTGCCCACACGTTGTTGTAGTTGATGCCGGCGGCCATCACGAGCACGAGCGCGTCGTGCGGCCCGATCCCCGGAACCTCGATGTCCTCGACCTCGAACGCGTCCCTCGGCTCCCCGAACCGCTCCGGGCGGATGACCTGGGCGTACATCCGCGCCGGCACCTCGCCGAGCGGGGGGATCTCACCGATCTCGTACAGGTCCTTCGACATGGGAACGACTCCTTCGACGCCGGGGCGGGGGGGGACCGCCGGAACCTACCCGAGGGTAGGTCCTCGAAACGCCCGCGGCAAGCCGGGCCCCTGAGCACGCTCCACGCCGCGGAATTCCTGCAGGGCTCGCCCGCGAGCTCCGGAGGGCAGCCCCTGGGGGGAACGTCCGGCTGCGCTCACCCAGCCTTCGCGGCCGGGCCGGATCGCGGGTCCAACCAGGCGTGCCGGCGGGCGGCCGGGCAGGTCGCGGCGCGCGGGCACCAGGCGCAGTGCGGCCCGGCGGTGAGCTCGGGGTCGGCGCCACCAAGGAGCCCCGCGGCCGCCGTCGCTGCCACGATCACCC
>DATLUW010000992.1:0-7422 GCA_035577825.1 Actinomycetota bacterium
CACCGCGTCCGCCTGCCGGCCGGCGTGGCGCATCGCCCGGAGGAATCCCTCGAGACGGTCCGCGCCGGCGACCGTCCCGCGCCCACCGGTGATGTGCCCGATGCGCCGCCGACCGAGCCGCAGGAGGTGCTCGGTGACGACCTCGGCCGCCCGGATGTTGTCGACGTCGACGTAGCTCGCCGAGCTGTCCGCGCGGCGGTGGCCGATCAGGACCGTCGGCAGGTTCGACGTCAGGAGCCCGTCGACGAGGGGGTCGTCCGTGTGGTCGGCCGTGGCGACGACCCCGTCGAGCGTCCGGATGCGCAGGATCCGCTCGAGCGTCTGCTCCATGGAGCGGTGTCCGAGCCACAGCATCATGCCGTCGGCGCCCTCGGAGATCCCCTCGGAGATCCCGTGGAGGAGCTCGGAGAAGTACCGGTCGCGGAACAGCTGCTGGGCCTCGACGTGCATCACAACCCCGATCACGCCCGAGCGGGCCCGCCCGGCCGCGAGCGCCCGGGCGGCGGTGTTGGGACGGAAGCCCGTCCGCTCGACGACCTCGAGGACGCGGCGACGGGTGGTCTCGGACGCGGGCCCGCCGTTGATCACGCGGGAGACCGTCGCGCGGGAGACCCCGCTGAGTTGGGCCAGCTCGTCCAGTGTCCGAACCACGGCGTCCTCTCCATCTGGAGTGAGAGCGCTTTCAGCGTTCGTGGCTGGGAACCTACCACGAGTCGCATGGCGAATGGAAGCGCTTTCACTCCGCCATGTCAAATCGTGCCTGGAAGGGGTGGAGTTCGTTCAGTCAGATGGGCCGGATGCCGCTGGGAGCGCGTCCACCGCCGCGGGTGTTCCCGGATCAGCCGGCGGGGGTTCCCTCGATCCGCGAGCCGTCCTCCGGGTCGAAGAAGTGGAGCCGGTGGGTGTCGACGACGAGCTCGAGCTGCTCGCCGATCTGCGCCCTGGTCCGCGGGTTGAGGCGGGCGATGACGGTCGAAGAGCCCTCGGAGGCAACCTCGTCGATCCGGTCGAGGGCCTCCTGTCCGACGTCCTCCGCGAGCTCCTTCACGTCCTCCGTCACCGCGGGGCGAGCCTTCACGGTCATGTGCACCAGGACGTCGGAGCCGAGCGCTTCGGTGAGGTCGACGGTGGAGTGGATCCTGCGGTCGGGCGGCGCGTCGGCCACGAGCGAGGCGTCCTCCATGTCTTCCGGGCGGATCCCGAGGACGATGGTCCGGCCTTCGTAGCTGGCGAGCGCGGGCCGCTCGGCGGCGACCTCGGGGGGCACCGGCAGACGGAACCCGCCGAAGTCCACCTCGAGCCCGCCGTCGGTGCGGGTGAGCTCCGCCTCGAGGAGGTTCATCGCCGGCGATCCGATGAAGCCGGCGACGAACAGGTTGTTCGGCCGGTCGTACAGCACCTGGGGGGTGTCGACCTGCTGCAGGACGCCCTTGCGGATGACGGCGACGCGGTCGCCCATCGTCATGGCCTCGACCTGGTCGTGGGTGACGTAGATCGTCGTGACGCCGAGGTCGTGCTGGATGCGCGCGATCTCCGAGCGCATCTGCACGCGGAGCTTGGCGTCGAGGTTCGACAGGGGTTCGTCCATCAGGAAGGCCTGCGGGTGGCGGACGATGGCCCGTCCCATCGCCACGCGCTGCCGCTGGCCTCCGGACAGCGCCTTCGGCTTGCGCTGCAGGAAGTCCTCGAGCCGCAGGATGCGGGCGGCGTCGCGGACGCGCTTGTCGATCTCGGCCTTCGGCACCTTCTGGAGCTTCAGCCCGAACCCCATGTTGTCGTACACGGTCATGTGCGGGTACAGCGCGTAGCTCTGGAACACCATCGCGATGTCCCGGTCCTTCGGCGGGACGTCGTTGACGACCTTGTCGCCGATCCGGACGGAGCCCTTCGAGATCGCCTCCAGCCCGGCCACCATCCGCAGCGCGGTCGTCTTCCCGCACCCGGAGGGGCCGACCAGGACCATGAACTCGCCGTCGTGGATGTCGAGGTCGAGCGAGCGGACGGCCTCGGTGCCGTCGGCGTAGACCTTCCAGACGTCTTCGAGAACGATCTCGGCCATCGTGGTTCCTCCCCGGTCCCCGGTTGCGCGCATCGTCGCACCACCCGGCGCCGGGAGACAACATCCGCGCCTCAGCCTTCGACGACCGCCTCCACGTCGACCGTCGCGCCGGGCGGGGCCGGGGGGACGAGTGTCCCCTCCTGATCGGAGCCGTCGACCGACAGCCGGGTGGCCCGGCCGGTCGCGCCCGGGGGTTTGCGCACCGTGATCCGGTACGTGGCGCCGCGGAACCGGCGGGTCGCCCGGAACCCGTCCCATGCGGCCGGGAGGCAGGGGTCGATCCGGAGGCCGTCGTGCTCCGGGCGGATGCCGAGGATCCATTGGGTGATCGCGACCAGATTCCAGGCCGCCGTCCCGGTGAGCCAGGAGTTCTTCGCCTCGCCGTGGGTCGGCGCCTCCGGCCCGGCGATCATCTGCGCCAGCACGTACGGCTCGCACCGGTGGACGTCGCTCAGGTGCTCGCGGGCCGACGGGTTGATGCGCATGGCGTAGTCGAACGCGGCCTCCGGGTCGTCCACGCGGGTCGCCGCGATCACGACCCAGGGGTTCGTGTGGCAGAAGACGCCGCCGTTCTCCTTGTAGCCGGGCGGGTAGGACGAGATCTCGCCGAGCTCGACGTGGTAGCGCGAGTAGGCCGGAGAGAGCAGCGCGATCCCGTGGGGCGTGGCGAGGTGTTCGCCGACCGACGCGAGGGCGCGCCGCGCGGCGCCGTCGTCCAGGCCGATGCCGGCCATCACGCACATGCCCTGGGGCTCGATGTAGATGCGCCCCTCGTCGTTGCGGGCCGAACCCACGGGCTCACCCGCGTGGTCGTACGCGCGGAGGAACCACTCGCCGTCCCAGCCGTGCTCGCGGACGGCAAGCGTCATGGCGGCCGCCTGCTCCCGCAGCGCAGTCGCATCGGCGGGGTGGCCGGCGCGCTCCTCGAGGTCGGCCAGCTCGCCGGCCGCGAGGACGAACAGGCCCGCGATGAAGACCGATTCCGCGACGCCGCCCTCGCGGTTGGCGGCGGTCTGGAAGGACTCGCCGGGCTCGGTCGAGAACGCGTTGAGGTTCAGGCAGTCGTTCCAGTCGGCGTGGCCGATCAACGGCAAGCCGTGCGGGCCGAGCCGTTCGGTCGTGTACCGGGCCGCGCGTCGCAGGTGGTCGAGGAGCGGCGCTTCGGTGCCGGGTTCGTTGTCGAACGGCGCTGCCTCGTCGAGGAGGCTGAGGTCGCCGGTCTCCTTTGCGTAGGCGGCGGCCGCGAGGATCAGCCACAGCGGGTCGTCGTTGAACCCCGAGCCGATCGCGTCGTTCCCCCGCTTGGTGAGCGGCTGGTACTGGTGCCACGCCCCGCCGTCCGGGAGCTGGGTCGCGGCGAGGTCGAGGATCCGCTCGCGCGCGCGCTCCGGGACCATGTGGACGAATCCGAGGAGGTCCTGGTTCGAGTCGCGGAAGCCCATGCCGCGCCCGATGCCGGACTCGAACGACGACGCCGATCGCGACAGGTTGAACGTCGCCATGCACTGATAGGGGTTCCAGATGTTCACCGTGCGGTCGACGTGCTCGCTCGGGGTCGACACCTGGAGCGTGCCCAGCAGCCCGGTCCACCGGTCGCGGAGGGCGTCGAGTGCCGCGTCGACGGCACCCGGCGCCGTCGCCCGGGCGATCGCCGCACGGGCTCCGTCGGTGTCGACCGCCCCCGACGCGTCGAACTTCGCGTCCGCCGGGTTCTCGGCGTAGCCCAGCACGAACACCACCTCGCGGGTTTCCCCGGGGGCGAGCTCGAAGCGGACGTGGTGCGCGCCGATCGGCGCCCACCCGTGGGCGACCGAGCTGCCGAGGCGCCCTGCCTCCACCGCACCTGGCCGGTCGAAGCCGCGCGAGGGCCCGCAGAACGCGTCCCGGGACGTGTCGAACCCCTCGGTCGGCTCCGAGCACGCGAAGAACGCGAGGTGGTTCCGGCGCTCCCGGTACTCGGTGACGTGGAAGACGATCCCCGCAGGGGCGTCCACCTCGACCTCGCCGGTTGACAGGTTCCGCTGGAAGTTCGTCATGTCGTCCCAGGCGTCCCACAGGCAGAACTCCACCGCGCCGAACAGCGAGACCTGTGCCGGCGCGTCACGGTGGTTGGTGACCCGGGTCCGCCACACCTCGAACGTCTCCCCCAGGGGAACGACGAACGTGGTCTCCGCTCGGACGTCCGCACGGCGGGACGAGATAACCGTGGCGCCGAGGCCGACGCGGCACCGGTACTCGTCCAGCTCCGCGCGAACAGGCTGTCCGGTCGGCGACCAGTACTCCCCGCTCCCGTCGTCGCGGAGGTACAGGAACCGCCCGCCCGCGTCGCCCGGCGCGTCGTTGTAGCGGAACCGCGTCAGCCGGCGGAGGCGGGCGTCGCGGAAGAACGAGTAGCCCGAGCCCGTGTTCGAGACCAGGCTGAAGAACTCCTCGGTGCCGAGGTAGTTGATCCACGGCAGCGGGGTGTCCGGCCGCGAGACGACGTACTCGCGAGCCTCGTCGTCGAACCATCCGAAGCGCGTGGCCGGATCCTCCCTGACGGTGGTGAGGGAGCATAGCGGCGGCCCGGCCCCGGCCCCCGAAGTGGCATCACGGCGGGCTGCGCCGGCGCGGCGGTGCGGGGCGAGGAAGCGGGGGGAGGTCATGGCGGAACGGCCCGAGGTCGCTGCGCTGTTCACCGACGTCGAGGGCTGGCTGAGGCCGAGGCCGCTTACGCCGGTCTGGGGATGGCGCGCCACGCGGAACCGACCAGGGGGATCGCCGCGTCCATGTGAGGCCTCTGCCCCTCACGATCGGCGCCGGAGCTCCGCCGCGGGCCGAGCGGCGGCGGCTGTTCACTTACTTGACGCGGCTTTCTCCAGGGGTACAGGATCGCGCCCTGAACTGCTCGAGCTGGGGAGGTGGCCCTGAAATGACGTCTCGGCGGCAGATGCTCAAGTCGTCGCTGGCGCTCGCTGCGGGAGCTGTCGGATTCGGTGCGGCGCGCAAGGCGATGGAGGGCGCCGATCCGGTGGTGAAGGCCTCCCCGGACGGGAAGCCTCCGCGCTCGCTGGAGATCCAGGGCCGCAACGTGCACGCTCTCGTTGAAGGCCGCCCGCTGGGCCACGGCCCAGCCGCTGGGGGACGGACGGCGCTGTCGGGCGAGCTGATCGACGCGTCGGGGGCGTTCCTCGGGCGGTTCCTCGGCACCTCGATCGCGTTCGACCCGGATGAGGCGGGGGCCGCGGCCATGGAGTCGCACACGTTCCAGCTGGATGACGGGACGCTCCACGGGATGGGGACGGTCCAGCCGGAGACCGACACGGTGTTCGCGATCGTCGGCGGGACCGGCCGGTACCTCGGCGCCCGCGGCAGCTACGTCGCGCGGCACATGCCCATCGAGCTCGGCGGGGACGGTTCCGCCGCGTTCACGATGACCTTCGCGAAGTAAGGGGGAGCCATGGCATTCGACGCGTTCCTGAAGATCGAAGGGATCAAGGGCGAGTCGTTCGACAGCGCCCACAAGGGCGAGATCGATATCCTGTCGTTCTCCTGGGGGGTCACCAACACCGGGAGCTTCGCCACGGGGTCGGGAGGCGGGACGGGCAAGGCCTCGTTCCAGGACCTCCATTTCACCCACAAGGTCGACAAGGCGTCGCCGCTGCTGATGCTGGCGTGCGCGCAGGGCAAGCACATCCCGACCGCGACGCTCACCGTGCGCAAGCAGGGTGGGAAGGTGCCGCTCGAGTACCTCAAGGTCACGATGGAGGACGTCCTCGTCTCGTCCTACCAGTCCGGTGGGGCCAGGAGCGGGACGCCGGCCGGCGAGTTCTCACTGAACTTCGCGAAGGTCGAGTACTCGGTGGCTCCGATCTCCCGGGACGGATCGACCATGGGCACGCCGGTCCTGGTCGAACTCGTGAACGACGAGCATCCCGCGGCGGGCTAGCCGACCGGCTCCAGGAATCCCAGGGAGAGCATCTGACGCACGACCCCGGCCACCTCCGGCGCGAGGGCGTCGACCTCGACCTCCAGGACGCCCGCCGTCTCGCGGACGAGGTCGCCGAGCGTGCGCGTCCCGTCGCAGCTGCCGAGGAGCTGCAGGACGGCGGGGTCGGTCCTTCCCGTGAAGCCCAGCCCGCCGGTGATCTTGAGGAGCGTCTCCTCCGATTCCCACCCCACCGGGCCCGGCGCGAGCCGCTGGTCGGCGCGGGTGTCCTCCGGGAGCGCGAACCGCGTCGCCATCAGGTCGTCGTCCGTGGTTCGCTGCAGCAGGTCCTGGTTGTCGAACAGCCGGACGATGTGCGCGCCCGCCGTGTCGCTCGAGGACTCGACGTGGTCGGCGCGGATCCACGGGGTGCCGCCCTCGCGGCGGCGAAGGACGACCGACCCCACCACGATGGCCGCCGCGCCGAGCGAACGGTGGTAGTCGAGCCACCGGTCGAGCTGCAGGGCGAAGTCCGTCTCCGGCGAGCGCGTCAGCCAGGTGGCGGCGTACGTCACCGGGTCCATCACGTTCGAATGGACGATCCAGGCGTCGCAGCCCGAGTCCTCCACCCACCGCGTCGGGGGGTCGGGCCAGGGCTCTCCGTCGCGCAGGATCCAGTTGCAGAGCACGGTCGCGAACCCGCCGGGCGCGAGCCGCTCGCCGGCGCCCCCGACCACGGCCGCCGAGATCGCGTCGCCCTGCATGCCGCTGTCCCGGTACTCGAACCGCGTCTCAGGCGACACGACGAACGGCGGGTTCGATGCGATCAGGCCGAATGCTTCGTTCCGGACGGGCTCGTACAGGCTCCCGTGGCGGACCTCGACGTTCTCCACGCCGTTCACGAGGGCATTCAGCTCCGTGCAGTACAGGGCGCGCTCGTTGGTGTCGGTCGCGACGACGCGTTCGCCGTGCCGCGCGGCCAGCAGTGCCTGGATGCCGCAGCCGGTCCCGAGGTCGAGCGCGAGCCCGACCGGACGACGGACGGTGAGCGCCGCCAGGGTTCGCGACGCGGGCCCGGGGCCGAGCACGTGGTCTCGACGGCTCCCCTGGGGATCGTCCGAGAAGCGGTCGTGGGCGAGCCACAGCCCCTGGACGATGCTGACCGACAGCTCGCGGTGAATGCCGTCGGCCTCGGTCCGCACCAATCCCAGGGACTCCGCCTCGGCCGGCTCCAGCGGCTCGAGGGCCACCGCGGCGTCTCCCGGCGCCACCGGCAGCCCCAGGACGAACAGCCGGATCAGGGTGTGCAGCCGCGAGGGTTCGGCGATGCGCCGGTCGAACACCGACACGTCGAGCGTCGTCGGCCCGGTCGCCTGCTCGACGCCGAGCGCGCGCTGCATGGCTTCCTCGGTGAACTCGGACGCCTCGAACGCCCGGCGCAGCCGTCCGGCCGCAT
>DATLUW010000993.1:0-5232 GCA_035577825.1 Actinomycetota bacterium
CCAACAACCTGTACAACTTGGCGGCGCTTGAGGCCGCTGTTGCTGAGTGGCATCGGGCAACACACCGTCGCCCGTCCATCGAGTGGGTGATGATCGACAAGGTCAACGACACCGTTGAACAGGCGGCGCTTCTGGCCCCGATCGCGAAGCGACTGGGAGCGCACGTGAACCTGATCCCTCTGAACCCGACTCCCGGCTACCCCGTGATGGGCTCGTCACCTGCGAGGGTGCGCCGCTTCGTCCAGGTGCTGGAGCGGGAAGCCGTCAACGTGACGGTGCGCGACACGCGAGGGCGGGACATCGATGCGGCATGTGGACAACTGGCCCTGAGCACTGCACCGGATCGGTGAACCGGCGGCACGTACGCCGCCGGTCAAAGGGTATGACCTCCTCTACGCCTTGACTCGCTGGATCACGCTGCCTCGGCTCTTTGTGTTCACCCCATCTCCCGAGTAGATCGCGACGATCTTGTGCCTGCCCGCTGCGAGGGAGGAGGTGGTGAAAATGGACTGAGCGCAGTGGGTTCCGCCGCCGGAAACGAGGCTCAGCGCGGAGGCCAGGATCGGACCCGAGCCGCCGTCCCGGAAGGTCACCGTCCCGGTGGGGGTGGCGGGAAGGGTCGTGCACACGGTGGCGATGAACGTGACGGCTTGCCCGAGGGTCGCGGAGGTGTCGGACGATCCCACCGTCGTAGTGGTGGCGGTAGTGCTTCCCTGCCGGACCTCCACGGCCCCCACGTCGCACCGTGGTCCCTGCGGGCGGGCCACCCCCCGCTGGTCGGTGGGCTGACCAACCAGGCAAACTCCACCAATGAGGGGGATGGCGTCGAGCGCGGGACTCCCCGGGAGCAGGCTCATGGTCTGCGTGAGACCGCCATTGTTCTTCAGGGTATCCAGCATGGCGTTCACATTCTGGATGTCGGTGGCATCGAGCCCGGTGCAGCCGGTCGTGTCGCCCACGAGGTTGTAGCGCCCCGAGGCGAGGTCGGCGAAGCAGTCGGGGCCAGAAAAACCCGCCTGGCTCCCGGTGTTGCCGGAGATGATGGTGGCGGTCGCGTACACATAGATGCCGGGCGCCCAGATGCCGCCCGCGGATGCTACCGCTCCGGTGGCTGAGTTCCCGCCGACGGTGCTGCTCCGCATGGACAGGGTTCCGATTTCGGCCCAGATGCCGCCCCCTCTTCCCGAGCCGACTGTGCCGGTGCCCATTGCAGAGTTCCCGCTGATGGTGGAGTTGATCAGGGTGATATCGGGCTGGCCCCCGCTCTGCGGCGAGGCGATCCCCCCGCCCCGCGCATTGATGTCTCCCGTGGCGGTGTTCCCGCTTACCGTGGAGTCCACCAGCGTGAGGGTGCCGCCGTTGAATATGCCGCCGCCTTCCGCGATACGGGCCGTCGCGGTATTCCCCATCACCGTTGAGTCCAACATGGTGAGGGCGCCGCTGGCGTTGTGAATGCCGCCCCCGTCCGCGAGCCCGCCCGATGCGGTGTTCCCACTCACCGTGACCCTGGTGAGCGTGACATGGGCGGGGCCGCCGCTCGGCGAGCGGATGGAGATGCCGCCGCCGTCGGCGTTGTTCCCCCCCGTCACGGTGAGGTCGCTCAGGTCCACGGTGGGCGATCCCGGGATGTCCAGCGAACGGCCCGTGCCATTTCCGTCCAGCACTGTGGAGCCGTCGCCCTGAAGGGTGAGGTTCTTGTCGATGGTCAAGTTGCCGATGCAGTGCCCGGTCACGTTCAGGGTGTCACCGGCCGTGGCGGCGGTGATGACTGATTGGAGCGCTGCCGGGTTGGCCCCGCAGTCAACGGCGGTGGTGGTGGCGTGAGCCACCCCCGGCACGAGGGCCGGGACGGTTGCCAGGGCCAGGGCGGATACGACGAAAGCACGGACTGCGCAGCGGACGCTCATGGCACTCTCCCCCTCGACGGACGGGGCACCCTCGCACACAAGATCCCGACAAGCAAGCAAACCGTCAGGAGATGCCGAGGTCAGGCCATCCGACAAGTCGGGCTCCGTTGACTGACTGGCCGCACCTGAGCGAGAACGAGCGCCCGAAGACATCCCGTTCTGGCGGAACCCGTATCCCACAGGAAAGGTAGAGGGAGCATGGGTGAACCGATGGCGAACTACCGCCACACCCGCGACGCGGTCGGCCGGCTGCTCGACAACCGCGGCCCCGACCTCGCGGCCCGCCATGTCACCGTCTCCACGGTGGGCGTCGTCCCCGGGATCCGGCGCCTCGCCGAGGACCACCCGCAGGTCGGCCTCGCGGTCAGCCTGCACGCCGCGACGACGGCCTCCGGAGCGAGCTCGTCCCGGTGAACCGCCTGTGGCCCCTCGACGAGCTCGAGCGCGCGGTCGACGACTGGCGCACCAGGACCGGGCGCCGACCCTCGATCGAGTGGATGATCCACGGGGTCAACGACGGCGACGACCAGGCTCGGCTGCTCGGCGGGCGCGCGCGGCGCATGCACGCGCACGTGAACCTCATCCCGATGAACCCGACCCCCCACTCCGCGTACCGGCCGAGCCCGCCGCAGCGGATCCGTTCGTTCGCGGACACGGTCCGCGCGGCCGGCGTCGCGGTGACCGTGCGGGACACGCGAGGCCGGGAGATCGACGCGGCCTGCGGCCAGCTCCACTGGGACGCCGCCGCGACGTCCGCGGCCCAGCATCCCGTCGGGGACCGCGAGCTCCCCGCCAAGGCGGAGCTCGAGGCGGCCACTCGTTCTTGATCTCGCTGACGAACGCGACGTCCGAGTTGTCGCCCGTGATGACGCCCGCCCCCGTCCGGACAGGCGGGCGTGCAGGTGGCGTCGGTCGCAGTCGTCGAGGAAGCCCCGGGGCGAGAACGAGGCCATCGGCTCGATGTGGAGGCCGCCGGGAAGCGCCGAGTCGTCGAAGCTGAGTGACGAGATCGGGAAAGAGGCCGTTGACGTCGACGCACTGAGGGGGATTTCGCGAATCGCTCCACTGGGGGATCACGAGCCGCAAACGCCACGGGAGCCGAGCGTGGTGGCGGCGGCTCGGTCCGGCGGCCCCCCAGCCGGGTCGCCCGCGGACGCCGTGCCGCCGCACGGCGACCTCGGCCGGTCAGTCCGACGTGCTCACACCCACGACGGGGCGCCGTTGTTCCCGAACTCGGTCAGGACCTGCGGATCGGTCCCGTCCGGGCGCATCGCCCAGATCTGGAGCGTGCCTGGCCTCGTGGTCGCGAACGCGATCCAGCCGCCATCGGGCGACCAGGCCGGGTTCGCGTCCATGAACACGTCCAACCCGCCGGCCTGCATGGCCGGGCTGATCTCGTGCTGGCCGGAGCCGTCGGGACGCATGACGAACAGCCGCGGGGGCCCCTGGCGCGAGCTCGTGAACGCGATCTCCGAGCCGTCGGGCGACCAGGCCGGGTCGGTGTCCTCCCCCATCGTCGTGGTCAGCCGCCGCACGTCCGAGCCGTCCGGCCGCATCGTGTAGATGTCCTCGTTCCCGTGGCGTTCGCTCTCGAACGCGATTCGCGTGCCGTCAGGCGACCAGGCCGGCGAGCCGTCCAGCCCGGGATTGTGCGTGAGCCGCGTCTGCCCGGAGCCGTCGGTCCGCATCACGTAGATCTCGCCGTCGGCGTCGCGGAGGCTCTCGAACGCGAGCTCCGTGCCATCCGGCGACCACGCGGCGTGGTAGTCGTCCGCCGTGTTCGTGGTGAGTCGGACCGGCGGTCCGCCCGCGGCCGGCATGACGAACACGTCGCTCTTCCCGAACTTCGTCGAGGAGAACGCGATCCGCCGCTTGTCGAGCGACCACACCGGCCACGAGTCGATCGCGGCGTCCTCGGTCAGGCGGACCTCGCTGCCCCCGTCCGCGCGCATCGAGTAGATCTGCAGCCGGCCCGCCCGGTCGCTCGCGAACACGATCGAATCGAGCGGCTCCCTCGCCAGGCGGCGGAGCTCGGGATCCATCGGCGACCCCGCCGGTGACACTCGCGCCGCCGATGTCGGGCCGCCCGACCGGACCGGCGGCGCCTGCCCGGTGCAGGCCGCCGCCGCGACGAGGACGAAGCCCAGCGCGAGCAGGCCGAGCCGTCGATGCCGGTACGGGGGGGACACTCCGGGTGGAGCGTACCCCCGTGGCGGGCGACGCACGCCGCCCCCTACGACTCCTCGCGCACGTACGGCGTGCCGAGCGCGGCCGGCGTCCCCAGCCGACGCCGCACCGACCCCACCGAGACCAGCACGAGCGCGACGATCGTCATGAGGTACGGCAGCGCCCCCCAGAAGTCCGGCGGGATCGCCGTGACGTGCCGCGCCTGCAGGTCGAACCCGATCCCGGAGAACGCCCCGAACAGGTACGCGCCGAGGATCAGCAGCTCCGGCCGCCAGAACGAGAAGATGACGAGCGCGATCGCGATCCATCCGGCTCCGTTGGTCAGCCCGTCGATCCAGTTGTGCTGGATCATCAGCGTGAAGCACGCCCCGCCGATCCCGGCGAGCGCGCCGCCGATCAGCGTGTGCACGTACCGGTACCGCGTCACGTTGATCCCCATGGCGTCCGCGGCCTGCGGCGCCTCCCCCACCGAGCGCAGGTAGAGCCCGGTCCGCGTTCGGTACAGGTAGATCAGCGACACCCCCACGATCAGCCAGGACAGGTACACGAGTGCGGGCTGGTGGAACAGGATCGGCCCCACCACGGGCGCGTTCTTCAGGCCGAACACGTTGAGGTCGTTGAACTGGTGCTTGCCGGCGATGCCGCCGAGGTTGTTCGAGTCGCCGATGTACGACGACAGCCCGATGATGCCGGCGAAGATCGAGAGCGTCAGCCCGGACACGATCTGGTTCGCCCGCATGGTGATCGTCACGAACGAATGGATCAGCGCCAGCACGACCCCGGCCAGCGCCGCCATCACCAGCGCGGCCGAGAGCGCCAGCCACGCCGGGCCGCCCAGCTTCTGGGAGACGAGGAAGGCGGTCACCGCGCCGACGAGCATCATGCCCTCGACGCCGAGGTTGAGGACGCCCGACCGTTCCGTGAGCAGCTCGCCGATCCCGGCGAACACCAGCGGCGTCCCGTACAGGATCGCCGACACGACGATCGAGACCCCGAGGCTGTGGTTGATGGCGGCGAACACCGTGGGGATCATCGCGACTCCCCTGCCGCCACCGAGGCCGGTTCCACCGCGCCCGCCAGCGGACCCTCCGGCGGGGCGGTCGTTCGCGACGGTTGCCGGCGGATGCGGATCCGGTAC
>DATLUW010000994.1:0-2671 GCA_035577825.1 Actinomycetota bacterium
GGAGAGCCTCAAGTCTGGGTTCACATTCTGCTGGATGAGGCGAACGTTGCGCAGGAGCTGACCGAGGCCTTCGAGTGCGTAGTACTCGCACTGGATCGGCACGACCAACTCGTCGGCCGCGGTGAGCGCGTTGATGGTGAGGAGGCCGAGCGACGGCGGGCAGTCGAGGATCACGTAGTCGAACCGGTCCGACCGCACAGGTTCGAGCGCCTTGGTCAACCGGGTCTCGCGCGAGAACTGGCTGACGAGCTCGATCTCGGCGCCGGCGAGGTCGATCGTCGACGGCACGGCGAAGAGCCCCTCGACGGGGGTCTGGACGATGGCGTTGTCGATGGGGGCCTGCGCCAGCAGGACCTCGTAGGTGGTGACATCCCGGGCGACGTGGCGGATCCCCATGCCGGTCGACGCGTTGCCCTGCGGGTCGAGGTCGATGACGAGCACCTGGTTCCCGAGCTCCGCGAGGGCCGCGCCCAGGCTCACGGCCGTTGTGCTCTTGCCCACGCCGCCCTTCTGGTTGGCGACCGCCACGACGCGGGCGACCCTGGTGGGGGCGTGGTCCGGCTCGGCGGGCGCATCCGGCTCGGCGGGCGCATCCGCCTGGCTCGACGCCCTGGCGGCTGCCTCGGCGACGGACTGGGTCAGGACCGGGTCGAGGGTGGAGGCTTCGGATTCGTCCCTATCGCCGGTCTCACGAACAACTGGAGGCAGCTTGTTCCGGCTCTTGCCGTTGGTCGAGCCTCGGGGCCGTTCATCGATCTGCACTGGATGGTTGGAGGAACCCGCGGACAAGGGCTCGATCGGGTCCATTCGGACACCTCCTGTCGACTCCGCCGGAGTCCCCGGCGGGGTGGAGGCCTCGAGGCCTCGGGTCGAGATCTCGGTTCGTCGCGCCGAGGACGGTTTCGTCGAGGAGCCCACGCCGGATCGGGGCTCCTCCCGAAGGAGTGGGCCGTTCCCGGTCGAAGGATCCGCGGGCGGCCTGAAGGCGGTCGAGGCGGGGATCGCCGGACCGGCTCGAGGGTCGAGGGTCACGTCTTCCTGATCATAACGAGGTGCCCGTCCGATGCAAGCGGAATCGTATCGGAAGTTGCCTCCCGCACACCCTCGACCAACTCCACCGCCGAACCCGTCTCCACCTCCTGGATCGATGCCGCGCCCTCGAGCGGGGTCGACGATTCGGTCCCCGAGCCGGCGAACAGGATCAGCGCTCCGCCCGGCCGGAGCAGGCGCGCCGCGGCCTTCCAGGTCGCTTGCGGCGACGCGAACGCCCGCGCGACGGCCGCGTCGAAGCGGGCTGGGGGGAGCGTCTCGGCTGGGTCGGCGTGGACGGAGACATTCGACAGCTCGAGCCGCTCGACCACGAGCTCGAGGAACGCCGCCCGCTTGCCCCGGGGCTCTGCCAGCGTGAATGCGACGTCCGGGAGAGCGACGGCGAGCGGAATCCCCGGCAGACCGGCGCCGGAGCCCAGGTCGACCGCGGAGCGGGGCCCCACGCTCGCCAGTGGAGCAACCGCTCGCAGGGAGTCGACCACGTGCCGCGGCACGATCCGGTCGGCCTCGTGGGGGCCGAGCATCCCGAACGGCACCGCCCGCTTCCGCAGGAGATCCGCGTAAGCGGTCAGCTGGGCACCCGCGGTCGCCGGCAGATCCAGGCCGAGTCGTCGCAGCCCTTCGGCGACCGACGCCGCATGCCCGTCTTCGTGCCTCATCCAGAGGATTGTTCCACGTGAAACGGCAGCAAGTACCGAACCGACGCCGGAGTCAGATGCGTGGCTGAGAAACGCGGTGTTCCACGTGAAACGCGTGCCGAACGGGAGGCTCGGGGAGGGGTGGTTCGTGCCCGGGACCCTCAGGACCTGCGGATGACGACCCGGCGATCCGGGTCCTCGCCCTCGCTCGCCGTGGCGACGCCGGAGATCTCGCCCACCGCGTCGTGCACGATCTTGCGCTCGTAGGCGTTCATCGGGTCAAGCCGCTCGGGCCGCCCGGTCTCCTGGACGCGCCTGGCCGCCTGCATGGCGCGGGACACGATCTGGGCTCGCCGGCGCTTCCGGTAGTCTTCCACGTCGACCACGACCTGGCAGCGTTCGCCCGTCCGGTGGTGGACCACGGTGCGGGCGATCTCCTGGAGGGCATCGAGTGCGGCGCCGTGCCGCCCGATCAGGATCCCGAGGTTCTCGTCGTCCTCCCCCGCCCACACGTCGACGTACATGGTGCCGTCCTCGTACAGCGGTTCCACCTCGGCAGGCAGATCCATCGCGTCGAACAGGTCCTCGAGGAAGTCCGCGACCAGGTCGGCTTGGTCGTCGAGCCATTCCTCGTTGTCGCCCTCGTCATCGGGTTCGTCGCCGACGTCCGATCCGCGGGCCGAACCATCGGTCGAGGGTTCGTCACCGTCGCCGGCGGCGGAGTCGGCGGGCGACCTCATCGAGTCGTCCGCGGATTCGGCGTCGGCGGAGTCGCGCATGGTCACACGAACGCGGGTGGGCGCGCCCTCGACCCCGGGAGCCCCCGACCGCCCGTCGGGCAGCACCTCGACGTCGACCTCGTCGCGGGAGGCGCCGAGCTCGGCGAGGGCCGCGTCGACGGCCTCGTCAACGCCTTCGCCGCTTCCTTCGACTTCCCGCATTGCTCCTACTTCCGGATGAGGGGTTCTGATTGGAATTGCCGG
>DATLUW010000995.1:0-2016 GCA_035577825.1 Actinomycetota bacterium
ATCGACGGCGTGGTCGTGAAGGTCGACCAGATCGCGCTGCAGGAGGAGCTCGGGGCGACCTCGCACGCGCCGCGGTGGGCGATCGCGTACAAGTTCCCGCCCGAGGAACGGACCACGCTCCTGCACCGGATCGAGGTACACACGGGCCGAACGGGCATCGTGACGCCGTTCGCCCGGCTGGAGCCGGTGTTCGTCTCCGGCGTGACCGTCACGACCGCCACGCTGCACAACGAGGACGAGGTCGCGCGCAAGGACGTTCGGGAGGGCGACACCGTGATCGTCCGCCGGGCCGGCGACGTCATCCCCGAGGTGGTCGGGCCGGTGCTGTCGAAGCGCAAGAAGGGGCTTCGCAAGTGGAAGTTCCCGAAGGAATGCCAGTCGTGCGGGACGACGCTCGTTCGCGAGGAGGGCGGCGCGTACTGGCGATGCCCGAACAAGCGCGGGTGCCCGCTGCAGAACGTCGAGTGGCTGTTCGCGTTCGCCTCGCGGGGGGCGCTCGACATCGAGGGGCTCGGCTACGTGACGGGGACCGCGCTGCTCGACCTCGGGTTCATCACGGACCCAGCCGACGTGTTCTCGCTCACCGCCGAGCAACTGGCGCAGGTGCCGGGGTTCGCGGACAAGAAGATCGAGAACCTGCTCGCGGCCATCGAGACGGCCAAGGACCGGCCGATCTGGCGGCTGCTCACCGCGCTGAACATCCGCCACGTGGGCTCGACGGTGGCCCGGCTGCTCGCGCAGGAGTTCGTCTCGATCGAGGCGCTCGGCGCCGCGGACGAGGAGACGATCGCTGCCACCGAGGGCGTCGGTCCGATCATCGCCGCCAGCGTCTTCGCCTGGTTCCACGACGAGCACAACGAGGCGCTCCTCGCCAAGCTCCGGGAGCGCGGCGTCCGCATGGCGGACCCGGAACCCGAGCCGGTCGCCGAGGGCCCGCTCACGGGGAAGACGATGGTGCTGACCGGCGGGCTGGCCCGGCTCTCGCGCGACGAGGCCACGCGGCTCGCGGAGGAGGCCGGCGGCAAGGTCACCTCGAGCGTGAGTAAGAAGACCGACTTCGTCGTGGCGGGGGAGAGCCCGGGCTCCAAGCTCGCCAAGGCCGAGCAGCTCGGCGTCGAGGTCATCGACGAGGAGGAGTTCCTCCGACGCCTCGGCCGGTAGCCGGCATCCGCTCCGTAAGTTGCAACTTGCGTTAGGAACTCCTTACAATCCGCGCCGGGATGATGGATGCGGCGCTCCGGGCGATCAGCGAGCCCACCCGGCGGAAGATCCTGCGGCTGGTGTGGGACGGCGAACGCACGGCCGGCGACATCGCCTCGCACTTCGACGTCACCCGGGCGGCGGTGTCGCAGCACATCAAGGTCCTCCGCGAGGCCGACCTGGTGACCGAGCGCCGGGACGGGACGCGCCGGCTGTACCGGGCGAAGCCGGAGCGGATCGAGGAGGTCCGGGCCTGGCTCGACGACTACTGGACGACCGGTCTCGAGCGCCTGAAGGGCGCGGCCGAATGGGACGAACGAGGAAGGAAGCGTCGTGGGCGAGCGCGAACCCCTCGCGGCTGAGCCGTCCGGCGGAGGCGAGGGCTCCGGCGACCTCGTCCGCGAGATCCGCATCGCGGCGCCGCCCGAGACGGTGTTCCCGTTCTTCACGGATCCTCGGCAGTACGTCCGGTGGAAGGGTCGTTCCGCCGAGCTCGAACCCGAGCCCGGCGGGGTCTACCGCGTCGACATCGACGGGAACGTCGTGGCGGGGGAGTTCGTGGAGGTGGACCCGCCCCGACGCGTGGTGTTCACGTGGGGGTGGGAGGGCGGCCCGATGGCTCCGGGATCGACCACGGTGGAGGTCGACCTGGAGCCGGACGGCGAGGGGACGCTCGTCCGGCTGACCCATCGTGGGCTGCCGGATGAGACCAAGCCGGAGCACGGGGCAGGGTGGGACCACTTCCTGCCGAGGCTCGCGACGGTGGCGGCGGGAGGCGATCCCGGGCCGGATCCCTGGACTGCCGTCGACGGTTCC
>DATLUW010000996.1:0-3469 GCA_035577825.1 Actinomycetota bacterium
CACGATGCACGCCTCCAGCACGATGGTGGCCAGCCGAACCCCGAACCCCGGCTCGCGCCCCAGCCGCGCCGCGATCACCGCCAGCACCGCCGCCAGCCCGATTCCGGCGATCCCCACGGGCGCGACCAGCGGCGCGGGCCCCACCGGCGATCCGATCCGCTCCCCGGCCAGCACGGCCACGCTGGCGATCCCGACCGCGACGGCCTGCAGCGCGACCAGCACCCGTCCCCCGGCGGCGGCGGGCGTCGGAGGCCGGTCGTCCGCGGCGGGGTCGGGATCCATGACCGCCACCACCGCCCGTACCAGCCCCACCGAAGGCCGCCGCGGCAGGAACGCCGCGTACCGCGATTCCCACCTGCTCGGCCGGAACTTCGCCTTGAACCGGCTGAGCGACGCGAAGTGGTACCGCGCGTCGAACCGCTCGAACGCCAGCCGCAACGCTCCCGACAGCCACCGCGCCCGCTTGTCCATCTGCCGGTCCGAACCCCGAAGCGGGGCGATCCCGAGCGTCGCGAACCGCGCCCCGTCCGCCGCCAGCCGTTCGAGCGCCTCGACGATCAGCAGCTCGGTCGCCCCGGTCACCGCCGCCGGCCGCCGCACAAGGTCCTCGAGGTACCAGCCGTCGCGCCCGTGCACCGGGATGCACGCGAGCACCGCCACCAGGACGCCGTGCTGGCGCGCCAGGAAGATCCGCTTGTGCTCCGCGAGCGCGAGCGGGGCCGCCTGCATGAACGAACTGACCGGCCGCCGCCCGAGCGACGCCTCCCACGCCGCCCGAACCTCGCCGATCTCCCGCTCGACCTCCGCGTCGGCCGACCCGTCCGCCCCAAAGCCCGGCCGGTACTCCTCCACCATCACGCCCGCCCGCCGCGCGTGGTTGCACGCCCACCGCAGCCGCTTGCCGGGATCCCCCTGCGGCCGGCGCCACGACCCAAGGTCGAACACCGGCTCCTCGCCGATCTTCAGCACAGCGTGGCCGTTCGCCATCGCGGTCTCGGCGACGTCCTCCTGCACCGGCACCATGCACACCCGGAGACGCCGCGCCCGCATCGCCTCGGTGAATTCCTGCAGGAGCGCGGGGACGTCTTCGGAGGCACACAGCGGATCTCCCCACGCGAGCGCGGTTCCGTGTTCGACGGCATACGGCACGCCGCCGTCCACCCACGCGGACTCGTAGAGCGTCCACGGCCCGTCGTACATCGCGAGGAACGAGTTGGGGTTCCTCCCGTATCGCCGCAGCAGCTCGAGGAGTCGCCCCCTCTGCGCGTCGTCGAGCCCGGCTGACGGCCGGGACGCCCTCCGTCGCACTCCCGCCGGATTCTGACCGAACCGAACTCCCAGCGACAGGGGGGCCGGGAGATCGCGGGTGTGCCGACGGTCTTCAGCAGGTCGCGTTGCGGTCAAGGAACCCGAACACCGCACGGTGCACCCGGCCGCTCGACGGCCCGACGTCGAGCAGGCTCCACCCGATGATCCCGCTGGGGACGACCAGCAGCGACTTCTCGCTCGAGCCCGTCGCCCGGAGCAGCCGCCGGACCTCCGCGACCGGCACGAACCGGTCGCCCCGGAGCGTGACGTACATGACGGGCGCCCGGAGCTTCGGCGCCGCCGTCAGCGCTCCTTCGGGACCGAACGGCCCCTCGATGTACTGGCCGCGTTCGGCGGCTGGGTCGAACCCGAGGACCGCGGCCGCCTGCAGCTCCGTCGCCGCCACCACGGCCGCGGCCGCGCCGCCGTACGACCCCGCGAGCACCACGCACCGCGAGCCCGCCCGCTGCAGAGCGCCGGCCGCCGCGACGACGTCGAGGTCGAGCCGCCCGGCTGCGTTCCGCCCGGCCCCGACTCGCCGCGGTTGCGGTAGTCGAAGACCTCCACCCGGAACCCCCGCCTCGCGAACAACGCCGCCTCCGGCAATTCCTCGCACAGCGAATGGGGAACGTCGTTGGCCATCACCAGCCCGGCCCGGCCGTTCCCGATGGTCGCCGCGTACAGCGTCACGCCGTCCGAGGTGGTGATCGCTGACGTGGTCGCGGGCACGCCGCCGAGCTCGCCCGGGCACCGCTGCTCGAGCGGCATCGGCGACGGCACGGTCGTCGTTCCGGCGGACGTCGTGCCCGCGGTCGGCTGCCCGGAGGTGCCCGGCCCGCCGGACTTCGCTCCGCTGCTCGGTCCGGGAGCGGCCGCGCCTGTGGCCGGCTGCGAGGTCGCTCCCGGCGCCGGGGCCGTGCCCGGCGCTCCCACCGAGGCCCGGCCGGGTGGCGCCGACGGCGAGGCCGAACCGCAGGCGGCGCCCACGACGAGCGTCGCGGCCGTGATCCATCGGAGACGGGCGGAGCGGCTGCGAAACATGATCCTTTCGTCCCCCTCCCCCCAAGATGACTACGCCGATCCGGGCCGCCTTGGATTGGCCTCCCACTTACCATGGCTTCCATGGCGAAGAAGGGGCGGAGCCGGGCGCGGGCCCAGCAGTCGCGGCCGCGTCCGACGGCGTCGTCGAACGGATCCGGCACCAACACCGGCCCGAAGCCGGGGACGAGCACCGGGGCAGGCGCGAAGGGCGCCGCGAAGCCGGCGTCGTCCGGTCCGGCGAACCGCGCCCGCAAGCTCGCGCCGCCGACACCCTCGCGCGGCTCGGCCATCCGCAGCGGCCTCGGCCGCCCGGTGCTGATCGGCGCGATCGCGATCATCGTGTTCGGCGGGTTCTACGGCTGGCAGTGGCTGCAGGCCCGGAAGCCGCCGGCCCCGCTCACGTTCGTTCCCGCGTCGACGGACGTGAGCCAGAACCCCGACCTCGCCGGGCTCCAGACCGGTCCGCCGCCGTGGGACGCGGCGATCGGCACGCTCCGCGCCCGGCTCGCCCAGCTCGAGCTGCCGTTCCTGGACAAGGAGGTCGTCGACCAGCACTTCCACGTCCACCTCGACGTGTACGTGAACGGCAAACCCGTCGACGTGCCGCTCGACGTCGGGCGGAACGAGGGCGAGGGCCGGCTGACGGTGATCCACACCCACGACGGCAGCGGGATCATCCACATCGAGGCCCCATCGGGACCGCGGTACAACCTCGGGCAGGTGTTCGACGTGTGGGGGGTGAAGTTCACGCCCACGTGCCTCGGCGGGTTCTGCAACGAGGGGGACCGGAAGCTGCGCGTCTACGCCGATGGGCAACTGCTCCCCGACCCCCGGCGGCTGATCCTCGCCTCGCACCAGGAGATCCTGGTGACCTACGGAACGGCCGCCCAGGTCCCGGGCCGATCCCGACCCGCTATCACTTCCCGGTCGGTTCGTAACCCGCTCCCCAGGGCCATCCGGGAGGGCATACTGCCCGCGTGAGCGACGAGCAGCGCGAACAGACCGCGAGCGACGAGATCGTCCGCATCCCCGACGCGGCCGTCGTCCACCTGCCGGAGGCCGAGGTCCTCACCTCGCCCGATGTCATCACGCTGCCGCCGGGCGTGATCACGCCCGGCGG
>DATLUW010000997.1:0-4996 GCA_035577825.1 Actinomycetota bacterium
CCACCGCCCGCCATCCGGCACCGTCCCAGCGCAGGACCACCGGCGGACCCGGATCGGTGGCGGCCTCGTCGCCGCCGACGGCCCACGCGTCGTCCGGCGCGATCGCGGCCACCGAGTCCAGCGCCATCACCGGACCGGCGACGTCCTTCGGCACGGCCGCCTCCGTCCACCGCGTCCCGTCGAACCGTTCGGCGAAGAGCGTCGAGTCCGTTCCGTGGCTCGGGGGCCGGGTCCCCACCGCCCAGACGTCGTCCGGAGCGGCGGCGGACACCGCGAGGTCGTTCGTCCCGCCCGCGACGACCGGCCGTCCGTCGGACGACCACGACGCCCCGTTCCAGTGGAGCGGACCGGCGCCGGTGGATGCCCACGCGTCGTCCGCCGCCGGGGCGTCGACCGATCCGAACCCGGTCCCGCGGAACGGCGGAAGCACCCGCATCGACGAGCCGTCCCAGTGCAGCACCACGCCGGTGGTGACGGCGGGCTTGCCGAAGGCCCCGTGCACCGTGCCCACGACCCAGACGTCGTCGGGCGACGGGCCGTCGGCGCCGGCGAGCTGGAAGCTCCCGTCCCGGTGGACCACCTTGGCGAGGTCCCCCGGCAGCTGCGGGATCGGCTGGGGCCCGAACGAACACGTGACGGGAACCGGGCCCGCCGAGGGCGACGAGGACGCTTGGAACGACGGTGACGGGCCCGATGGCGGTGGAGTCGTCGGCCCAGTTGTCGTCGCCGGGGCCGGGCGTGAGTTCCGGTCGGACAGGACCCGCCCGAGGGCAACCCCCCCAACGACGACCGAGGCGGCGACGACGACCACCGCCGTCACGACCGCCGCGAGCCGGCGACGGGCCCGCCGGAGCATCCCGGGCGGGGCGTCGAACGTCCGCGGCGCGCGCCCGGCGAGCCGCTCCAGGCCGTCGCGAAGCCGGTGTTCCTCGTCGCGGGGGATCCGGTCGCTCATGGTTCGGCCTCCCGCCGAAGGGTTTCCATCGCGCGCGAGACGAGCGAGCGGACCGTGCCCGGCGCGCACCCGAGGATCCGCGCGGTCTGCGTGTCGGAGAGGTCCTCGTAGAACCGCAGCACGATCGCCGCGCGTTGACGTTCGGTCAGGTGCTGCAGTCGAACCCGGAGCATCTCGGACTCCACCAGATCGGGCTCGACCGACTCGGGCTGGCGCAGCCCGGCATGGCGTTCCAGGGACGCCCGCTCACGGCGCCGCCTGCGGAACTGCATCCGGGCCAGGTTCACCACGGTGGTCCGGAGGTAGGCGGGGAACGCGTCGCGGTTCCGGATGTGGGCGAGGCGGCCCGCGAGCTTCACGAAGGCGTCCTGGACGATGTCTTGCGCCAGCGCGGCGTCGCCGGTCAGGAGCCAGGCGAGCCGGACGGCGCCGTCCGCGTGCAGGCGATACAGCTCGGCGAGCCGGCCGCCGGACGCGTCGCGCTGGTCGACGCCCCTGGTCGCCGAGGAGTCCGGGCCCGCCGTCGGACCTCCCATGTCCATGAGATGCCCCGGGCCCTCCCAACCGCTGCACCTCGCGGCGGGCGGGGTGACGCTACCGCATCGCTACCGGACGCAGGCGCTGCGCCGTGGAAGGATCCGGTCGTTGGACGAACACCCGAACGCGACTGCGTACCGTCGAACCGCGGACGCCTTCCGGGCCGGCGACCGGGAGTCGCTCCGCGGGCTGATCGACGACGACGTCGTCTGGCACGTCCCCGGCGAGAACCGACTATCGGGAGACGTTCGGGGCCGCGACGCGCTGTTCGAATGGTTCGATCGGCTTCGCGCCGTCACGGGCGGGACGTTCGGACTGGAGGAGCACGATGTCCTCGCCAACGACAAGCACGTGGTCGTGCTGAGCCGCATGTCCGCCGTCCGGACGTCTCCGATCACCGTCGACGTCGTGAGCGTGTTCCATTTCCGGGACGGCCGGCAGCTGGAACGCTGGTTCCTCCCAGCCGATCCCGACGCGTGGAACCGCATGTTCGCCTGACGCGCGCGGGCCGGGCCGTCAGCGAACGCCGGCCTTTCGCATCGAATCGAGCTCGCGCTGGAGGTCCTTGACCTCGTCGCGGATGCGCGCGGCGTACTCGAACCGGAGGTCACGCGCGGCCTGGTGCATCTCCTCCTCGAGCGTCTGGATCAGGCGCTGGAGCTCCTCGGTCGGCATCTCCGGGTGCTCGCGGCGGCGGCGCTGCCGATCCGGCGTGGTCTGCCGTCCTCGACCGCGGCCGCCGACCCCTTCGGTCTGCATCGACAGCAGGATGTCCGTGACCTCCTTGCGGATCGACTGGGGGTCGATGCCGTGCTCGCGGTTGTAGTCCTCCTGGATCCCGCGGCGGCGGTTCGTCTCGGAGATGGCCCGCTTCATCGAATCGGTGACCTCGTCCGCGTACATGATCACGGTGCCGCTCACGTTCCGGGCCGCCCGCCCGATCGTCTGGATCAGCGAGGTCTCCGACCGCAGGAAGCCCTCCTTGTCGGCGTCGAGGATCGCCACCAGCGACACCTCCGGCAGGTCGAGGCCCTCCCGCAGCAGGTTGATCCCAACCAGCACGTCGAACTCCCCCAGCCGCAGGTCGCGGATGATCTCGATGCGCTGCACCGTGTCGACCTCGGAGTGGAGATACCGAACCCGAATCCCCATCTCGATCAGGTAGTCGGTGAGGTCCTCGGCCATCTTCTTCGTCAGCGTCGTGACCAGCACGCGCTCGTTCGCCTCGGCTCGCTTGCGAATCTCCTCCATCAGGTCGTCGACCTGCCCGCGGGTCGGACGGATCTGCACCTCGGGGTCCATGAGCCCGGTCGGCCGGACGACCTGCTCGACGACCTGGTTCGACACGTGCAGCTCGTACGGCGAGGGCGTCGCCGACATGAACACGACCTGCTGCACGCGTTCGGTGAACTCCTCGAACTGCAGCGGGCGGTTGTCGAGCGCCGAGGGCAGCCGGAACCCGAAGTCGACGAGCGTCCCCTTCCGGGACATGTCGCCCTCGTACATCCCGTGGAGCTGGGGAACCGTGACGTGCGACTCGTCGATCACGCACAGCCAGTCCTCGGGGAAGTAGTCGAGCAGCGTGTACGGGGCGGTGCCGGCGGCGCGGCCGTCGATGTGCCGGGAGTAGTTCTCGATCCCGGAGCAGAACCCCATCTCGCGCATCATCTCGAGGTCGTACGTCGTGCGCATGCGGAGCCGCTGCGCCTCGAGGAGCTTCCCGGCGGAGTCGAGCTCAGCCAGTCGGAATGACAGCTCCTCCTCGATCCCCCGGATCGCCACCTTCATCTTGTCCTCGCCCGCGACGTAGTGCGTGGCGGGGTAGACGGTGACGTCGTTCAGCTCCTGCACGACCTCGCCGGTGACCGGGTCGAGCCGGGTGATCTTCTCGATGTCGTCGCCCCACCACTCGATGTGCAGGACGGTCTCCTCGTACGCCGGGTGCACCTCGAGCGTGTCCCCCCGAACCCGGAACCGCCCCCGGGCGAGCGATTGGTTGTTCCGCTGGTACTGGATGTCGACCAGCCGCCGGATGGCGAACTCCATGTCGAGCTTCGTTCCCGTGTGGACTCGCAGGATCTGGCCCATGTACTCCTCGGGCGAACCCAGGCCGTAGATGCACGACACGCTGGCTACGATCAGGACGTCGCGCCGCGTGAGCAGCGCTGCGGTGGCCGAGTGCCGGAGGCGTTCGATCTCGTCGTTGATCGAGGAGTCCTTCTCGATGTACGTGTCGGTCGAGGGGACGTACGCCTCGGGCTGGTAGTAGTCGTAGTAGCTGACGAAGTACTCGACGGCGTTGTTCGGGAAGAACCGCCGGAACTCGTTGGCGAGCTGCGCGGCGAGCGACTTGTTCGGGCTGATCACGAGGGTCGGGCGCTGGACCCGTTCGATCATGTGGGCGATCGTGAACGTCTTGCCCGAACCCGTGATGCCGAGCAGCGTCTGGTAGTCGTCCCCTCGCTGCACGCCCTCGGCCAGCCGGTCGATGGCTTCCGGCTGGTCCCCGGTGGGCTCGAAATCGGCGACGACCTTGAACTCAGGCACGTCACCAAGTGTAGGTGCCCCCGCCGACACGCTCGCCCGGCGCCCTGACCAGCCCGGTGACACCCCCCGCCGCTGTCGGTACAACGCGAGCTCCGCCGGCGGCTCATCACCCGGTTCGAGAGCGTGCCCGAGCGCGTCGCGCTCGACGGCGACTGACAACCCGCAGCGTCAGCCGGCCTTGCGATCCCTCGACGCCGCCTCCTGGCGCCCGCCCTCGGTGACCGACGCGGTGTCGCTCTCCGCGGAGAGCGGCTCGGCCACCTCCTCGAGCGGCTTGCCCTCGGCGTCGACGCCGAGCCACACCTCCACCGCGCCGGCGAGGATCATGGCGGCCGCCCCGATCGCGTAGCCGACGGACACCCAGCCCTTGCTGCCCGTGTCGATGAACTTCCCGAACAGGAACGGCCCGATGATCCCGCCGATCCCGGTCCCGATCGCGAAGAAGAAGGCAATGGCGTTCGCCCGGATCTCGAGCGGGAAGATCTCGCTCACCGTCAGGTAGCCTGCGCTCGCGCCCGCCGAGGCGAAGAAGAAGATCACCGACCACGCGATCGTGATCGACCAGTCGCTCGTGAACAGGATGCCGTTCGCGAACATGAAGCCGGTGATCGCGAGCAGCGCGCCCGACGTGATGTAGCTGAGCGCGATCATCGGCCGCCGCCCCACCGAGTCGAACAGTGGCCCCAGCAGGAACGGCCCGAGGAAGTTCCCGACGGCGAACGGGAGGATGTACAGCCCCACCCGGTCGTCCGGGACCTTGAAGAACGTCGTCAGCACCAGGCCGAACGTGAAGAACACCGCGTTGTAGACGAACGCCTGCGCGGCCATCAGCGTCAGGCCGAGCCCGGTCCGCTTGCGGTTCTCCACGAACATGTTCCGGAAGATCTCGCGCATCGGCGTGTGGTCGCGGGGGTGGATCTTGATCGGATCGCCTTCGGGCTCGGGAAGCTCTTCGCG
>DATLUW010000998.1:0-3830 GCA_035577825.1 Actinomycetota bacterium
TGCCGGTTCCGTGCCCGGGGAGGAGGCCCGCTATGCGTCGTCGTTCGTCGATGTTGGTCGCGATCGTCGGCGTGGTGGCCCTCCTCGCGGTCCCGGGAGCCGCGAGCGGGACCGGCCGGGGCGCGTCGCCGCACCGCCTGATGGACCCCGGCCCGCTGTGCAACGGCACCTCCAGCAGTGCATCGACGGCGTGGCCGCCTCGGGCAACATCATCGAGCTCGACTCGAACGACGACCTGGGCACCGCCACGGTCGACAAGAGCCTGACCCTGAAGGCGTCCGACGGGTTCCACCCGAGCCTCGACTTCCTCGAGGTGGACGACGAGTCGCAGGCCCAGCCGACCCGGATCACGGTCCGCGACCTGACCGTGAAGACGCGTGTCGAGGTCCTCCCCACGATCGAGGGCGACGAGTTCACGATCGAGCACCTGACGGTCCGCCAGCAGACGGACGAGGGCGATCCCGCGATTGAGGTCCGGATCCTCGCGCCGTCGACCGTCGACCTCGTCGGCAACACCGCGGGGAGCATGTCACACCAGATGGACGCGATCCTCGTGGACAACATGTCGCCCGACGGCCCGAGCCACGTCCGGGTCCTCGGGAACCAGGTCTCCGACCACGGGGCATCGGACGCGTACGGCGGCATCCAGGTGGTGAACCACGACGCCGGCAAGCTGGTCGCGGAGGTCGACGGGAACTCCGTGTGGGACGTGGGCCAGTGCGGCTGCGGCGCGGCGTCGGGCATCCTGGTGTGGGCTCCGGGCGGCCCGGTCACCGCGGACGTGGTCGGCAACTCGATCGACCGTTCCGCGGGCAGCGGACTGGCCGTGGACGGTTCGCTCGGTCACCGGGTGACGGCGGAGGCGTTCGACAACGTGATCTCCCACACGGTGTACCCCGTCTACGTCAGCGACGGTTCGCCCTCCCGGGTCACGTTGCACGCGGGAACGAACGACTTCTTCGCGAACACCAGCCCGCCACCCCTCGCGGGCCACTCGCTGGGGACGGGCAACCTGCACGTGAACCCGAAGTACAAGGACGCGCCGTTCGGCGACCTCCGGCTGCTCGCCGGGTCGCCGCTCGTCGACAGCGGGCTCGTGTGCTCGCCGGGCGGCGTGGAGAACCTCGACGCCGCCGGGCATGGGCGCCTGCACGGGGCGGGCGTCGATATCGGCGCGTTCGAGCTCGGCGCGGGGGCGCCCACCGGGAACGCGTACGTCGGCGGCGGCGGCGCGGACGTGTTCACGGGGACTCCGGGAGCGGACATCCTGTGCGGCATGGGCGGCGCCGACGCGCTGAACGGCGCCGGCGGCGCGGACTGGATCGACGGCGGGGATGGGCCGGACCGGCTCACCGGCGGTGCCGGCGCGGACGTGCTGCTGGGCGGCGCCGGGAACGACCCGTGCCTCGACGCACAGGACGGCCACCCGAACGACTCGGTCGACGGCGGGCCCGGCACCGACCACTACCGGTCGGACGCGGGCGACCATGTCGTCCGCGCCGAGGTTCGTTCGAGCTGCTCGACCTGAGCCGGGGATCGGGGCGGAGCGGCTCCGCACGAACATTGGTGGCCCGCTCCCGGCAACTCATGTCATCGCCCGCAGCTGCATCTGGGGCGTTTGACGAAACCGACCGAACGCCGGACGCTCATCGATCGACACGCCGCAACCCGAAGGAGGAGCCATGCGCCTGCGGCCGTCGATCGTCGCGTTCGCGCTCGTGATCGTGTCGCTCTCGCCGGGGATCGCGGGCGCCAGGGGCGGGTTCCCGACGCTCTGGATCTTCCCGAGCGAGCAATGCCCGGGGACGTTCCAGGAGTGCATCGACGGCGCCCAGCCGGGCGATACCGTCGAGATCCACGCCAGCGCCGACGTGGGATCGGCCGACGTGGCCAAGAGCCTCACCATCCAGGCCGGGAACGGGTTCCACCTCACGCTCGATCCGGTGAGCGTGACCGACGACGGCAGCGCGGCGCCGGTGGCCTTCACACTGACCGGGGTCACGGTGGCGACCCGCTTGCAGGCGACGCTCCGGAACCAACCGGGGGGGTCGCTCCTCATCCGCGACGTCCACGTGGAGCAGTCCGAAGCCGACGCGCCCGTCTCGGCCGTGTGGATCCAGGCCAACGTCTCGTCCACCGTGACGATCGAGAGCAGCGTCATTCAGGGCAGCGCGAAGCAGCACGGCGCCGTGCAGTTCGATACGACGGCGTTCGGCGGGTCGCTCGTCGAGCTCCGTGCCGTGGGGAACCGGGTCACGGACCACGGTGCCTCCCGCGCGGGCGGCGGGTTCGAGATCGCGAACAACGGCGAGGGCACGCTCGACGGCGTCATCGACGGGAACGCGATCTGGGACGTGGCCTCCTGCGGCTGCGGCTTGTCCGCGGGGGTGGAGGCGTCGGGGACGGGCGGCCATACCGTCCTCGACGTCGTGGGGAACTCGATCGACCGGTCGGCGTTCGCCGGCCTGGCCTTCAACTCCTCGCAGCTCCCCGCCGGGGATCACATGACGGTGAACGCCTTCGACGACGCCCTCACCCACACCGTGCGCGCGGTCGACCTGATCGACTTCACGCCGTCCCGAATGTCGTTCCGGGCCGGATGGAACGACCTGTTCGCCAACGAGCAGGACCCCATCCTCGCGGGGCAGTCGCTCGGGACGCACAACCTCGCGGTCAGCCCGCGCTACGTCGACGCCTCGTTCGGGGACCTCCGCCTGAAGGCGACGTCCCCGCTCGTCGACCGGGGCGTCGTGTGCTCACCCGGTGGCGTGGTGAACCTCGACGCGGCGGGGCACGGACGGTTGTTCGGGCCGAGCGTCGACATCGGCGCCTACGAGCAGGGCGCCGGGGCGCCGACGGGAGTGGCAATGGTCGGCAGCGGCGGGGCGGACGCGCTCACCGGGACCGGCGGAGCCGACATCCTGTGCGGGATGGGCGGCGCGGACACGCTGCGGGGTGGCGGGGGCGACGACTTCCTGGACGGCGGTCCCGGCCCCGACGTGCTGATCGGGGGGCCGGCGCCGACCTGCTGCGCGGGGGCCCCGGGAACGACACCTGCCTCGACGCCGTGGACGGCCACGGCACCGACGTCGTCGACGGCGGGACCGGGACGGACCATTTCCGAGCGGATCCGGGCGACGACCTCGTGCACGTCGAGATCCGCGGGAGCTGCGATCCCTGACCGAACGCGTTTGACAGGTCGCCCGGCGGGGTCCGACGCTCCTGGTCGGCCCCGCATCGGAGGTGCTCATGCCACGTCGAACGATCGCCTTGGTCGCGTCCGCTCTGGTCGCGCTGCTGCTCGTGACGCCGGCCAGCCCGGCCGCCGCCGGCACCCACCAGTGGACCTACCCAAGCACCTCCTGCCCAACCACCCTGCAGTCATGCATCGACGGCGCCGACCCGGGCGACACGATCTTCGTCGCCACGAACACCCCGATCATGGAGGACCTGTCGATCACCAAGAGCCTCACCCTGCGGGCTGCGCAGGGGTTCCTGCCGGCGGTGCAGTACGTGAACGTCGTCGGGGACGGCAGCGGGGGCGCCCTCGACGTCACGGTCGAGGACCTCCGTGTGACGTTCGACGTCGCGGCCGTGTTCAACGGCGGAACCGGGCACTCGCTCACGATCCGGAACGTGAACGTCGAGCAGTCCGACCAGGACTCGAGCGACGCTGCGATGTCGCTCGCGGCGTCGGTTCCCGCGACGTTCCTGGTGACCCGGAGCACCGTGCACGCCGGTCGGAGCGACAACCAGTTCCCCGCGGTGGAGTTCGCCGCGACGCAGCCCGACGGGCCCGTGGTGCTCCGCGCCGTCGGCAACCACCTGTC
>DATLUW010000999.1:0-2793 GCA_035577825.1 Actinomycetota bacterium
CTCCCCGTCCTCGGCGAAGCCGGGCGGGCCGGGCTTGCCGTCGACCCCGATGGTGCCGTCCGCGCCCTGCGCGCCGTCGGCCCCGGCCGGGCCGGTGTCGCCTTTCGCGCCGCTCGGCGGCATCCAGACCATGAACTCGTCCTGGTCGTAGTACAGCGCCGGTGGGCGCGAGCCCCGGCGGGGGCTGCGGCCGTTCGCCTCAGGGTCGTTCGTGTCGGCAATCCACTGCGTGCCGGACCACGTCAGGACATCGCCCACCGAGGGCGTGTCCGTGTCGTCCGTGTCGCTGTGGGCCGACGAGAGGATGTTGTGCTCTCGGTCGTGGTGCTGGTTCGCATCGACGCCGGTGAGGTCATCGTGCGTGATGGCCTCTGACCCAGCGCCGTCGTGGTGGTGGCTTCCGCCCGCCTCGATGACCTCGTCGACGGTATCGGCCAGCGACGTGACGTCGTCCACCAGGACGTTGTGGCTGCGGGTCAGGTTCCGCAGCGCGCCCATCAGGTGGTCGAAGTTGCCCTGGATGGCCTGGGCGAGGCTGGAGCCCCGGAAGGGCCGGAGCTTCGGGCCCTTCTGCTCGGGGCTCTTCGCCATCGTCTTCTCCTACAGGTCGTCGAACATCCGGGAGCTGACCTCGTGAGGCAGCTCCTTGACGGTCACCTTCCTGGAAATCGGCTCGTAAGGTGGGGGCCACGCGACGCTCGGCTCCGGCGGGATGCCGGGCACCGAGTCCAGCACGACCAGCAGCCGCCAGGCGTACTCGCCTGTGGGCTCGTGGCCACTCGACGGGCGCTGGACGACGTCGGCGGGCCAGTCGGCGTCCGCCGCGAGCAGCCGGTAGGCGCTCGCCGCCCAGAGGTCCCAGTCCGTGGCCCCGCTCTCCTGTGCGTCGTAGTACGCCGCGTCGGACAGCTCGGTCGGGCCGGTGAACGTGACGTTCGCCGCGGGGGCGGTGAAGCTCGTCTTCGAGCTGATGCAGTCCCCGTACATGAGGATGCTGCCGCCGCTGTCGCTCCACCAGTCCGTGTCGTACGGCGTCACGGCCGGGAACGGGTTGGCGTCGGCGAGCTTGAACATCACGAAGTCCGAGTCGCTGTTGTCGTTCGGCACGTACTCCAGCTTCACGGAGCACGGGCCTTCGCTGCCCCGTACAGCCACACCACCCATAGCCGCCAGCCAACCGACCGCCGCCACGCCACCGGGGGTGCCGATGCCGTCGACGGTGCTGACCGTTGCGAGCGTGAAGCCGTACGCGAGCGACGACTCTCCCGCCTCGTCGGCGCTGACGATGTGGTGGAACGGTGTGGCGTACGCGTTGCTGAAGCTGGTCTGGGCCAGGGGGCCCTGGTCCAGGAAGTAGTACCAGTCCGCCTCCGGGGTGATGTCCGTCGGCGCGGTGTTGTACGCCTGGTTCGCGTCGATGGCGCCGCCCAGGATGCACACCAGGAGGAAGTCGCCTTCGGCGAACGTGGAGTCCGCGGTGAACGTGACCGTCACCGTGCCGCCTGCGCCGATGTGGAAGGCGCTCGCGGCTGCGCTCGTGCCTACCTTCGTGAGGGCCATGGTCTACCCCAGTGGGCCGGAGAAGTGGCGGTACGTGAAGTCCGAGTCCGAGCCCAGGAAGTCCTGCGGCTCGTCCTTGCCCCACGCGAAGCCCTCGTCGGCGACGAGCTTGCGCTGGTCTCGCTTCGCGTCGTCGAGGACTCGCATGTACTCCAGCTCCTGCTCCTGCGCCTTGACCGAGTCACGCAACTCCTTGAGCCACAGACGTGCAGTCGCCTTCGCGAGCACCGCGTCGGTGTACTCGTCGGGGACGTCGACGACGTCCGAGCCTGCCGAGAGCACCCGCGGCAGCCGCAGGTAGGTGTACGTGATGTCGAAGTCGCGGGTCAGTTCCGGGAGGAACTCGATGACTGGCGACCAGAGCTGTGACGGCGACCCGCCAGCGGTGTCCGTCGTGACGGTCATGCTGGTGGTCGTGCCGCCGAGGGTCATCGCGGGTACGTTGACCCCGGCCAGCACCCCACGGAACTCGACGTAGACCGCCCCGGTGCCGAGGGGTCCCCCGTACACCCGGACGTCTGCGGGACCAAGGTTCGAGAGGGCCACGAGAGCATCGCGGATGTCGGCCGCGGTGGCTCCGCGCGAGATGACAGCGGTCGTCTGCCCGTCGAATGTGATGGTGAAGGTACCACTGGTGCTCCCTCCGTTGACCAGGTGCTGAATCTCGTTCGCGCCCTCGTCGGGCTGCGACACGAAGAAGTACACCATCGGGTCGTTGCCCGGGGTGTAGTAGCGCGAGCGGAGCGCGACGCCCTCGGGCGGCGTGACGCGCCGCGGGTGCCGCGGGCGCGTGTCGCCGGAGAACGTCCCCTCCAGCAGGAACTGCCGGTTCGGGCTCACGCCCGGCTGCAGGTACATCGTGGTCGTGCCCGCGGTGAGCGTGTCGCTCGTCACGGTCCAGAGCCACTCCCACTTCTCGGCCATGGCGAAGCGCGTGCACGCGCTGTTCAGCGCGCGCAGGACCTCGGCGGCGGTCCAGAAGTCCGGCACCAGCTCACCGAGCCGTGCACGGATTTCCTCGACTGCGGTGGTGGTGTCCAAGTTGGTCTCCTAGATGAAGAAGTTCGTCTTCGTGCGTTCGGGGAGGATGGGACGCTTGTTGCCCTCTTTGGGCTCGTGCTCGTCCATCCACTCCTTCATGCCCTTCTGGCCGGTGGGGTCGTCTGCCGAACTCAGGTCTTCCTCGGTCGGGAGGAAGAGTTCGCGGTAGCCGCTGGGGCTGAGTTCGAGCGC
>DATLUW010001000.1:0-5528 GCA_035577825.1 Actinomycetota bacterium
CCTGTACCTCGAGGAGAGCCTGTTCCGCGGCACCCAGTGGGTGGTGTTCGAGCCGAACGACGAACCGCTGTGGGCCCAGATCCGGCTGAACGTGGGCGCCTTCCTTCAGAACCTGTTCCGGCAGGGCGCGTTCGCGGGCACCTCGCCCCGCGACGCTTACTTCGTGAAGTGCGACAAGGAGACGACGACCCCGAACGACCAGAACCTCGGGATCGTCAACATCGTGGTGGGCTTCGCGCCGCTCCGCCCCGCCGAGTTCGTGATCATCCGAATCCAGCAGATCGTCCAGGCGCAGGCGTAAGGGGAGGGAGGATGGCCGAGTTCAGCGTCAACGCGCAGCGGTTCGATCCCTATAAGAACTTCAAGTTCCGAGTGAAGTGGGAAGGGCGGTACGTCGCGGGGGTGAGCAAGGTCGGCGCCCTCAAGCGGACCACCGAGGTCGTGAAGCACCGGACCGGGGGCGACCCGAGCTCCAGCCGGAAGTCCCCCGGCCGCAGCGAGTACGACGCGATCACGCTGGAGCGCGGGGTCACCCACGACACCGAGTTCGAGAAGTGGGCGAACAAGGTCTGGAACTTCGGCTCCGGCCTCGGCGCGGAGGTCTCCCTCCAGGACTTCCGCAAGGACATCATCATCGAGGTCTACAACGAGGCCGGGCAGCTGGCGCTCGCCTACAAGGTGTTCCGGTGCTGGGTGTCGGAGTGGCAGGCCATCCCCGACCTCGACGCGAACGCGAACGCGGTCGCCATCCAGCACATCAAGCTGGAGAACGAGGGCTGGGAGCGGGACTACGACGTAACCGAGCCCCAGGAACCCACGTTCACGGAGCCGGCCGCGTAGGCCGGGGTGCCCATGGCGGGGCTCGATGCCGCGGATCTCCTCGCCGTGTGGGAGGGCGGGCGATCCCAGCACCCCGCCGCGCGGGCGCTCACGATCCTCGCCGGAGTGTCGCCCGGCACGCCGGTCGAGGAGCTGGCGACGATCCCGCTCGGGCGCCGGGACGCGCGGCTCCTCGCCCTCCGCGAGGCGAGCTTCGGTTCGACTGTCGCGGGCGTAGCCGCGTGCACCGCGTGCGGCGAACCGCTCGAGCTCTCGTTCCCGGCGCCCGACGTGTTCCCGGACGTGCACCCCGATGCGGCAGCGCTCACGTACGAGGGCCACGGCTACCGGATCGTCCTGCGGCCGCCCGACACCGCCGACCTCCTGGCGATCGCCGGGCATCGCAGCGTGGACGAGGCGCGCGCGGCGCTCCTCGCGCGGTGCGTCGAGCGAGCGGAGCAGGACGGGGAGCCCCGGGCGGCCTCCGACCTGCCGCCGGCCGTCGCCGACGGGGCGGCGGCGGCCCTGGCGGACGCCGATCCCCGGGCCGACGTGTGGCTCGCCGCCGGATGTCCGGCCTGCGGCGAGTTCTGCACGGTGGCGTTCGACGTGGCGTCGTTCCTGTGGGAGGAGCTCGAGATGGCGGCGGAGGAGCTGCTGCTGGACGTGCATGCGCTGGCCGCGGCGTACGGATGGCCCGAGGCGGACATCCTTTCCCTGCCCGCGTCTCGCCGGCGCGCCTACCTGGAGCTGATCGAGGGATGACCGACTTCCTGACGTCGCTCGCCGCACGGACGCTGGGTCGCGTCCCGGTGCTCACGCCGCGGCGTTCCTCGCGGTTCGAACCGCGAGGGGACGAGTCCCTCCTGGAGTCCGCGCCGGCTGTGCCGCGCGGCGTTCAGCCACCGCGGCTCGGCCTGACGACGAGCACCGGTCCTCGTCCGCGAAACCGCGTGCCGGAAGTCACCGCACCGCGCGAGCCTCGGCGGGTGGCCGGCGAGCCGGCCGAGACGACCGCTGCGTCGGATCGGCAGAACGACGAGGTTCGACCCGCGGGGGGCACTCCTGCGCAACGGACCGAACGCCCGACGGCGCCGGTGGAGGGCCACGCAGCCGCGATCGCCCCGGCCGAGCCGCTCCCGGCGCGGGCCCGTGTCGAGCCACCTTCCGACGCGTCGAACGTCGGTCGTGCAGGGCGTCCGACCCGGTCGTCCGATCCGCTCGGGGCGATCGAGGAGCCGCGTGAAGTGGTCGTCGCCCCATTGGCACAGGAGACGGGCCGAGGCGACATCCCCGCCGTCCGGGCCTCCGAGACCGTGACCGTCGACGTCGTCGAGGCGCTGCCCGCCGGGACCTTGCCCGCCGGCCCCGACATGGACCGGGTCGCGCGGCCCGCGGTCGAGACGACCCGCGAGGCGCTGCCGAGCCGCGTCGCACGCGACGTCCTCGGTGAGTCCGACGTATCCGCACTGCCACTGGACGGATCACACGACCGCCCGGCGACGCCGGAGCCGGTCCTCTCCGCCTCGGCAAGGTCAGCCGTCGCCCAACCGTTCGCGCTCCCCGCAACGCCGATCGGGACCGACCGGCGTTCGATCGAACCGTCGCCCACGCGTCGCACGCGCGGACGCCGCGGCGAGTCGGCGCGGGAGGAACCGGCCCCCGTGCGGGTCACCATCGGTCGGGTGGAGGTCCGGGCGGCGCCTCCGGTTCCCGCGCCCACCACGGCACCGGCCGAGCCAACCGGGCCGGACCGGTTCCTCTCGCTCGACGACTACCTCCGGCGACGGGCGGGTGACGAACGGTGAGCAACTTCCTCGCCGTCGCGACCGTGACCGCGACCCTGAAGCGGATCCTCGGCGAAGCCCTCGCCGACGCCGGCCCGGGCTCGGTCGCCAACGCGGGCGTCACCACCGTCCGGCCGGAAGCCGCGACCAACGGCAACGACGACCGCCGGGGGATCAACGTCTATCTGTTCCAGACGACGCCGAACGGCGCCTGGCGCAACGCCGACCTCCCGACCCGGCGCGACGACGGCTCGCTCGTCGTTCGCCCCCAGGCGGCGGTCGACCTCCACTACCTGCTGTCGTTCTACGGGGACGATGCGGCGCTCGAGCCCGAGCGGCTCCTCGGCATCGCCATCCGCGCGCTGAACGACCGACCGGTGCTCACGCGCGGGGCCGTCCGCGATGCCGTCGATAGCGCTCTCCAGGACGACCCGCAGACGTTCCTGCAGTTCTCGAATCTCGCGGACCAGGTGGAGCTGGTGAAGTTCAGCCCGATGTCGCTGAACCTCGAGGAGCTCTCGAAGGTGTGGAGCGTGTTCTTCCAGACGCCCTACGCGCTCTCGGTGGCGTACCAGGCCACCGTGGTGCTCATCGAGGGCGAGGACGAACCGCGCCCGGCGCTCCCCGTGCGCGAGCGGAACCTCGACGTGCTCCCGTTCCGGTTCCCTGTGATCGAACGGATCCGCGCGGCGGCCGGGCCCGCCGATCCCATCACGGCCGGGAGCGTCGTGGTCGTCGAGGGCCGCCAGCTCGCGGCGGATCTCACCCGGGTCCGGATCGGCGCGGGCACGGTCACGCCGCCGGTGGCGGGCGTGACGGACACCGCGATCACCCTCACGTTGCCGGCCGCCACGCCGGCGGGCGTCCAGGGGCTGCAGGTCGCTCACCCACTGCAGCTCGGAACGCCGCCGGTCGAGCATCGCGGGTTCGAATCGAACGTCGCCGCCTTCGTCCTCCGCCCGACGATCGACGGCGCCGTGACCACCGCAGCGGGTGGAGGCGGCGGCCGGGACGTCACCGTGCCGTTGTCGCCCGACGTGGGCAAGGGGCAGCGCGTCGTGCTGCTGCTGAACGAGGCCGATCCGCCGGCCGACCGCCCCGCCCGGGCGTTCTCCTTCGCCGGGCCGCCGAGGAACGCGCCGGCCGATCCCGAGACTAGCGACTCGATCACGATCCCGACTGCAGGGGTGCCGGCGGGCGAGTACCTCGTCCGCGTGCAGGTGAACGGCGCGGAGAGCGTTCTCGCCCCCGACGGCACCGGGCGGTTCGCATCGCCGTCGGTGAACTTCCCGTGAGCGACGTCCCGGTAACCGACGCCCCGACCGTCGACTGGCACGAGGCGAACAAGCGGTCCCTGGCGGCGGAGGTCGCCGTCGTCGCGGCGCTGCTGGAACGCCATGCGGCGCCTGCCAGACCCGAAGAGCCGGATGCGACCGGCGACGCAGAGCCCAACCTGATGGCGGCGGAGGGGCGCCTGCAGGATGTGGCGGGGGGCCTGCCGTTGCGCTCGGCCCTCGACGGACTGACGGCCGCGTTCGGCCTGTCGTCGTTCGAGCGATCCGTGGTGGTGCTGTGCGCGGGGATGGACCTGGAAGGCACGTTCGCCATTCGGTGCGCGGAGGCCCAGGGCGACCCCCGGCGAGCGTACCCGACGTTCGGCATGGCGTTGGCGGCGCTCCCGGACCCCCACTGGAGCGCCATCACGCCGGCGGCCCCGCTCCGCCGGTGGCGCCTCGTCGACGTATTGCCCGGTGACTCGCTGACGTCCAGTCCGCTGCGGATCGACGAGCGCGTGCTCCATCACCTGACGGGCATCGCCCACCTGGACGAACGGCTCCTCGGGCTCGTGTGGCCGGTTCGAGAGCTGGGCGAGCTCGTCCCGTCGCATCACGACGCGGCCCGGCGCGTGGCGGAGATCTGGTCCACCGCGGGCGCCGGCCCCGACCTCCCGATCGTGCAGCTATGGGGGCAGGGCCCCGCCGAGATCGAGGCCGTGGCCGCCCACGCGTGCACCGAGCTCGACATCCGGTGCCTCGGGGTCCGGGCCTCGGACGTCCCGCCTGCCCCGACCGAACGGGAGGAGTTCAGCCGCCTGTGGGAGCGGGAGGCCGTCCTGTCCCGCAGCGCACTGCTCGTGGATGCGGATCGTCGAGCCGGTCCCGACGAGGACGGCGCCGCGCGAGCCGCCATGTCGTTCGTCGACGGGCTCGAGGGACTGGTGATGATCTCGAGCCGCGAGCCGGTGCCGCCGGGGCGGCGGCCGGCGATCCGCGTTCGGGTGGCGAGGTCGACCGCGGGTGAGCAGCGGGCCGTGTGGCGGACCGTCCTCGGTCCGATCGGCGCCCGGCTGAACGGGCAGCTCGACGCGACGGTGGCCCAGTTCGACCTCGGGGTGCAGGCCATCCGGGCGGTCGGCGCCGAGGTGGTCGGCCGTCTCGGCTCCGATAGCGAGGACCGACCCTCGGACGAGCGCGTCGGCTCGATGGTGTGGGAGGCATGCCGGGCCCAGGCCCGCACGCGGCTGGACGACCTGGCGCAGCGCATCGAGCCCGCCGCGACATGGGACGACCTCGTCCTGCCGAACGCGCAGGACCGGCTGCTCCGCGAGATCGCGCTGCACGTCCGCCAGCGCGTGCGCGTGTACGAGACCTGGGGGTTCGCTCGAAGGAGCAACGGCGGCCTCGGGATCAGCGCACTGTTCGCGGGCCCGAGCGGCACCGGGAAGACCATGGCGGCGGAGGTCCTGGCCAACGAGCTGCGGCTCGACCTCCACCGGATCGACCTCTCCCAGGTGGTGAGCAAGTACATCGGCGAGACCGAGAAGAACCTCGAGCGGGTCTTTGCGGCGGCCGAGCGAACCGACGCGATCCTGTTCTTCGACGAGGCCGATGCCCTCTTTGGGAAGCGCTCGGACGTCAAGGA
>DATLUW010001001.1:0-4333 GCA_035577825.1 Actinomycetota bacterium
TCGCGGTGCGGATGCTCGTCTAGCGCGCCGGTCGAGGTGGGGTCGTGGCGGAGCCGGGTGAGGGTTCCGAAGAGGCAACGGAAGCAACTGGTGCAGGTGGGAGGCACGAACCGGTCATGGTGGCGGAGGTCGTGGAGTTCCTGGGCTCGGCGCGGACGGTCGTGGACATGACGGTCGGCGCGGGGGGCCACGCGGAAGCGCTGCTCGACGCGGGCGTCGGGCGCGTGGTCGGCGTGGACCGCGACGCCGCCGCCCTGGAGGTGGCGTCGGAGCGGCTGGCGCGGTTCGGCGACCGGTTCGCCCCGGTGGCCGGCGCGTTCAGCGAGGCCGCCGCCGCGACGGTGTCCGAAGGCGAGGCCGACGGGGTGCTGTTCGACCTCGGGATGTCGTCGATGCAGCTCGACCATGCGGAGCGGGGGTTCGGCTACCGCGTGGACGGGCCGCTCGACATGCGCATGGACCCGTCGAGCGATGGCCCGAGCGCCGCCGATCTCGTGAACAACCTGCCCGAACAGGAGCTCGCCGACCTGATCTTCCGGTTCGGCGAGGAACACCAATCGCGGCGCGTGGCGCGGGCCATCTGCAGGGCCCGCGAGCGGGGCCGCATCGAGACGACCGGCGAGCTCGCCGGCATCGTCGCCGGGGCGCTGGGACGTCGACCCGGCCGGGCGCATCCCGCCCGCCGCACGTTCCAGGCGCTGCGGATCGCGGTCAACCGGGAGATCGAGGAGCTCACCACCTCCCTGCCCTGGGCGGCGAGCGTCCTCGCTCCCGGTGGCCGCGTGGTCGTGCTGGCGTACCACTCGCTGGAGGACCGCGAGGTCAAGCGGTTCTTCCGCGACACGCCGGAGCTGCGTCCGCTGACGAAGCGTCCGCTCGTGCCCTCGGAGGCCGAGGTCGAGCGGAACCCGAGGTCCCGGGGCGCCAAGCTCCGGGCCGCCGAGAGGGTCGACCCGGAGCCTTCCTCCCCCCACTTCCCCGCCGGGTCGGCCACGAGGAGCGAGCCGTGAGCGCCGCCCCCCGCACGCTGCGGGAGGCGGCCTCGCGGCGCCCGTCCGTGCCCCCGCCGCGGGGCCGCTCCGCATCGGCGTCCACGTCCGCGAGCGGCGCGCGCGCGGGAACCGCGACGCGGGGCGCCGCCGTCCGAACCACCGAGGTCCGAACCCCCTCTCCCCGGACCCCCAAGGGGCGAACCGGCGGCACGGCTGCCTCCCGCGGCCGCGCCGCCGGAACCGCCCGCGGTCAGGCATCGACCTCCACCGCTCGCGGCGTGCCCGCGGCGGCGCGCCCGGCACGCACGGCGTCGGCGCGTTCGGTTCGCGTCCGCGTGGTTGCGGCGCCCGCCCGGACCGCGCCCGCGCGATCCGCCCCCGGGCGCCCCCGGCCCGCTCGGGCGCCCCAGCGATCCGCCCCCGGGCGAGCGCCGAAGCGGCCCGTCCCGGGGCGAACGCGGAGCGCCCCCGATCGTGGAACTCCGGCGCGGCGATCCCCCCATCGCCGCACCCGGCCGGCGCTGCGCCCGGCGTCCTCCCCGCTCCGGGCGCAGCGCCACTCCCTGTTCTTCTGGGTGTCCTCGGGCCTGCTGATCGCCGGGCTCGTGCTTGGGCTCGTGACGCTGAACGCGATGGTGGCGCAGTCGTCCTTCAGCGTGGACGATCTCAGCGCGAAGGTGCAGCAGCTCCAGCAGGACGCGCGGGTGAAGCGGCTGCAGGTCGCGCATCTCACCGCGCCCGAACAGATCGCCGCCGCCGCCGAGCGGATCGGGCTGCACCTCCCGGCGCCCGGCGCGGTGCAGGTCATCCACGTGGCGGGATCGGGACCGCGCTCCGCGGAGAACCCGGGGTGAGCCGACCCCCCCTCGGCCGCCTCGGGGTCCTGTTCGTCGCTCTCATCGTGGGGTTCACCGGGATCGTGGTGCGGCTCGTGTTCCTGCAGATCCGCGACGCCGACGCGCTCTCCGCGCTCGCCCGCCAGCAACGCCTGCGAACGCTCGACCTGCCGGCGGAGCGCGGCGCGATCCTCGACCGCGACGGACACGAGCTCGCGGTGTCGCTGGACGCGGTGGCCGTGTACGCCGACCCCTCGCTCGTGGAGCACCCGGCCGCGGTCGCGAAGCGCCTCGCGCCGCTGCTCGGCCGGAGCGCCGGCGACCTGCTGGCCGACCTCCACGGCGGGAGCCCACGGTTCGTCTACCTGGCGCGGCAGGTCGACACGAGCGTGGCCGACCGCATCAAGAAGATGGACATCCCCGGGATCGGGTTCCTCCACGACACCAAGCGGTACTACCCGAACGGTGCGACCGCGCCGCAGGTGCTCGGCGTGGTCGGCGTGGACGGGGAGGGCCTCTCCGGCCTGGAGCTCGAGTACGACCACCAGCTGGCCGGCCGTCCGGGCACGGAGACCGTCGAGGTCGACCCGGCCGGGCATCCCATCCCGCTGGGAGAGGACCGCGACCGCCCGCCCGTCCCAGGCGAGAACGTGGTCACCACCATCGACCGCGAGATCCAGTACCGGGTCCAGCTCGCGCTCGCGCAGGCCGTGCAGGAGAACCGCGCGAAGGGCGGCACGGTGATCGTGATGGACCCGCACACCGGCGACGTGCTCGCCATGGCGACCTCCCCGAGCTTCGACCCCGCGCACTACACGCGGTACCGGAACCCCGCGCGGATGCAGAACCCGGCGCTGGTTTCCGTCTACGAACCCGGATCGGTGAACAAGGTGATCACGGCGTCGGCCGCGATCCAGGAGCGGGAGGTCGGCGCGGACGAGCAGTTCTCGGTGCCGGACTGGATCGCGATCGATCCCTCCGAGTGCCCGGAGTGCGTGTTCCACGACGCGCACCCGCACCCCACCGAGCAGATGACGATCGCCGACATCATCGCCCAGTCGAGCAACGTGGGAACCATCAAGCTGGCGCAGCGCATCGGGTCGACGACGCTCGCGCAGTACCTCGCGCGGTTCGGGCTCGGGCAGCCGACCGGCGTGGGATTCCCGGGCGAGCAGGACGGCATCATGCCCTCGCTCCCGGACTGGACGCCGGCCAGCATGGGGACGATCCCGGTCGGGCAGGGCATCGCGGTGACGCCCCTGCAGATGGCCGCGGTCTACGCGGCGATCGCGAACCACGGCCTGTGGATCCAGCCCCGTCTGGTCCGCGGGTTCGTCGACCACGACGGGACCTTCCACGCGGCGCCGCCGGCCCGCACCCGCCGCGTGGTGTCCACGCAGACGGCCGACGAGGTCACCCGGATCCTGTCCTGGGCGGTCGACGCCGGCACCGGGTCGAACGCCCAGATCCCGGGGTTCTGGGTCGCCGGCAAGACCGGGACGGCGCAGATCCCGAAGGCGAACGGCGGCGGCTATTCGAACCAGTACATCGCGTCGTTCATCGGGTTCACCCCGGCCTCCGATCCGCAGCTCGTGATCGCCGCCATCATCGACCGGCCGGTCACGGAGTACGGCGCGCTCGCTGCGGCGCCGCTGTTCAAGCAGGTCGGGCAGTGGGCGATCGCGCGCCTGCGCGTCGCGCCGGCCCCCAAGCCGGCCGAGCCGCCGCACATGCTGTCCGGGGACTGATCGCCATGATGCCGCTGTCGCTCGGGGAGGGAGCGGGGACGGGGCCGATGCTAGACTCGGGCGGCGTCCCGGCCCCGCCGCGTGGCCCGCGGCCGGAGGGGCCGAGCGACCGAACCCCCGATCCGCTCCACCTCGAATCGTTGTCGCAGAGCACCCCGGCCCAAGATGCGCCGCGGGCCCTGGCCGACCTCGTGCGGTCGACGCCGGGCGCGCAGGTGCTCGGCGACCCCGCCGTCGGCGTCCGCGCAGTGACCTATCGGTCGAACGAGGTCCGGCCGGGTTCGCTGTTCTTCGCCGTTCCCGGGACGCACGTCGACGGTCACGACTTCGCCGAGGCCGCGGAGCAGGCCGGCGCCGTCGCGGTGGTGGTGGAGCGGCGCCAGCCGGTCGAGTGCGTCCAGGTCGTGGTGCCGTCGGTGCGGGCAGCGATGGGGCCGATCTCCGCCGAGTTCCACGGGCGGCCGGCCGACCGCATGACCGTGGTCGGCGTCACCGGGACGAACGGCAAGACGACCACGACCTACCTGCTGGAGTCGGTGTTCCGGGCGGCCGGGTCGGTGCCGGGCGTGATCGGGACCACCGGCGTCCGGATCGACGGGCGGCCGGAGCCGTTCGCGCGGACCACGCCCGAAGCGCCCGACCTGCACGCGCTGTTCGCCCGGATGCTGGCGGACGGCGTGGAGGCCGTGGCGATGGAGGTGTCGTCGCACGGGCTCGACCAGCACCGCGTCGGCGGGGTGCGGTTCGCGTGCGGGGT
>DATLUW010001002.1:0-4993 GCA_035577825.1 Actinomycetota bacterium
CCGCGTCCCCCGGAACCGCGAGGTCCAGTTCGGCGCCTCTGCGGCCGCGATCACCGTGTCCGGATGCTCGACGAACGTCACGTCCAGGCCGCCGGTCAGGTCCGCGAGCGAGTTGTACAGGGCGGCCAGGCACGTCGCGACGATCGCCCCCGCCAGCACCATCCCTGCCGCGACCCAGAGCACCCGGATCAGGATCCATGCCCCGTCGAACCGGAACCGGTGCCCGACCCCGCTCGAGTTCACGAGCTTCTGGACGGCCCTCAGCACGCCCGCCGCGTCGAGCAGCCCGTACAGCACGACCAGGCCGGCCACGATCGCGGCCACGATCAGCGCGCCGAACAGCAGCGCCAGCTTCGCGGCCGACAGCGGCCCCACGCGGGCCAGCCGGAGCCGGACCCGCGCCGGCGTCGACAGGTGCGCCGGCGTCGGGCCGCCGAGCGGCCGTCCGCCGGTCGTCCGGTCGGCGACCAGCACGTGCGAGGTCGCGTGGTCGAACACCGGATCACGCCGGTCGAGCACCACCGTCGCGTGGGCCGGCGCGCCGTGGCCGTTCGACCCGTGGCCGTTCGCCGCGGCGGCCGGCCGCGCACGTCGGCGCCGGGCCGGCGACAGCATCGGGTCGGGGGGTTCGGGGATCCGTTCGGCTGCCATGTTCTCGTCCTCCTTGCGGGTCTCGCGCGCGTCCTCTTCTGCTCGTTCCTACGGCGTCGGTGTCGGCATCAGCGTCCCGGCGGGTGACGGCGTTCCGTTCGGACCGGGGACGGCGTCACCCTGGCTCGGGGCGCCGTTCGCCGACCCGATCGAGAGCGGCGGGGTCGTGTCGTAGCCGTTCAGGTCCGGCGTCGCGAACTGCTCAGGGGTGGTGTTCACCAGCGCCTCGGTCATGAAGTCGTGCCAGATCTCCGCGGGGATCGACCCCCCGAACACCTCCGGGAACCCCTCCACGTCCTGCATCGGGATCTCGCCCTGCGGGTAGCCGACCCACACGCAGGTCGCGAGCTGCGGCACGTAGCCGCAGAACCAGGCGTCCTGGAAGTTCTGCGCGGTGCCAGTCTTGCCGGCGGCGGGGCGGTCGGCGAGCGCCGCCGCGGTGCCGGTCCCGTGGGTGACGACGCCCTCGAGCGCGTACGTCACCAGGCCGGCCTCGGTCGTGGTCAGCACGCGGCGGGGCGTCCCGTCGGGCCGGACGATGACGTTCCCCGTCGGGCCGTCCACCTCGGCGATCCCGGTCGGGTTGTGCCGGATCCCGCCAGACGCCAGCGTCGCGTACCCGGTGGCCATGTCGAGCGGTGTCACCGTCTGCGTGCCGAGCGTGATCGAGCACACCGGGTCGAGGTGGTGGGCCACCCCCATCCGGTTCGCCATCGCGGCCACGCTGTCGGGGCCGACGTCGAGCACGAGCTGGCTGTAGATGGTGTTCACGGAGTTCGCCGTGGCGTCGAGCAGGTTCATCGTGCCGGCCGACTCGTCGGCGTAGTTCGACACGTCCCACGGGCCGGGGACGTTCGTCTGCGGATCGGGGGTCTGGCAGCGCGGATCGGTGATCAGCAGCGACGGGGGGCCGTTCCAACTCGACAGCAGCGAGATGCCCTGGTGCACGGCGGTCGCCAGCGTGAACGCCTTGAACGCGCTCCCGGCCTGTCGCCGCGCCTGGGTGGCCAGGTTGAAGTTCGTGGCGGCGCCGTTCCTGGCGCCGCCGACCATGGCCAGCACCTGCCCGTTCGACGGGTCGATCGCCACCAGGGCGGCCGACGGGTCGGACGGCGCAGGGAGGTGGTCGCGGACGACCCGGTCGGCGATGCGCTGCATCCGCAGGTCGATCGTGGTGGTCACCCGCAGGCCGCCCTCGAAGGTTCCCTTGACCCCGAAGCGTCCCTCGAGGCGCTTCTTCACGAAGTTGAGGAACGACGGCGCCCGGTTCGGGATCGCCGGCGGCGGGCTCGTGTGGACCGACCGGCTCGACAGGTCGCGCGCCTGACGGAAGGAGATCATGTGCAGGGCCGCCATGCGGCCGAGCACGTAGTTCCGGCGCATCTCGGCCTGATCGGGCGACGAGATCGGATCGAACTGCGTCGGCGCAGCGATCACCCCCGCGAGCGTCGCGGACTGCTGGAGGTTCAGGCGCCAGACGTCCTGTCCGTAGTAGGCGAGCGCCGCCGCCTCCACGCCGTACGCGCCGTGGCCGAAGTACACCTCGTTCAGGTAGCGCTCCAGGATCTGCTGCTTCGAGAGGCTCCGGCTCAGCTTCTGCGCGATGATCGCCTCTCGGATCTTGCGGGCGACCGTCCGCTGCCCCGTCGTGTACACGTCCTTGACGTACTGCTGCGTGATCGTCGAGCCGCCCTCGACGACGTGCCCCTGGACGAAGTTCACGTATGCGGCCCGCAGGATGGAGCCGAAGTTCACGCCGTCCTCGTGGTAGAAGTTCGCGTCCTCCGCCGCGATCACCGCGTGCTGCAGGACCTTCGGGACCTTCGCGAGCGGCACGGGGATGCGGTTCTCACCGCCGTGGAGCTCGGCGAGCAGGTGGCCGTGCCGGTCGTACACGAACGTCGTCTGCGGCAGCCGCGGGGCGGGCGGGACCTTCGTCCCGGAGAACAGCGCCTGCAGCGAGTCCACCCCCGCGCCGACGGGGTTGACGACCGCGAACAGCCCCGTCCCGAGCAGCACGGCGATGACGAGCGATGCGACCGCGGCCCGGACGGCGGCGGGGACCGCGGTTCGCCTCGGGCCGGCGGTTCGTCCCATTCGTGTCACCTTCTTGCATCCTGCCCCTCCTACCGCGATTGCATGCGCCCGGCCACACGATCGCGACGATTCCGCGCCGGAAACACACGAAACGGCCGCCCGCTGGGGTGGCGGACGGCCGTCTCGGGGCCGGGTCGGTCTACGGGGAGGGGCAGCCCGACTCGTCGGGGAGCAGGGGCACGAAGGTGATGCCGTACGTCTTCCCGTCGCTCGTCCACGGCGTGATCTGCGTGGCCTTCTGGACGTCGGGCAGGAGCGTGGCCAGGTCGTCGCCGGTGACGGTCCCGCACCGGCTGCCCTCGCCGGGCTGGCCCGGCTTCGCGAACTCGTCGCCGAACTGCGCGAGCGGCTCGGAGAGCGGCCAGGCGATCGGGTTCTGGTGGGGCCCGCCGGTCGAGGGGTCGCCGTCGGTCACGTACAGCCGGAGCCCCGTGGGGTCCCAGGGCTTGGCCTGGTCGATCGAGCCGGCCGGGAGGAGCTTGTCGAGGTTCGTCATCTGGTTCTCGAACTTCACGAGCGCCTTGCGCGCGGCGACCTCGTCGGGCGACATGCCGGAGCCGTTCGTGTCGAAGCCAAGCGCGTAGGCCTGCACCACGTGGGTGTCGCCGTTCGCCGTGACGGTGAACACGGTCGTGGTGGCGTCCGCGACGCCGCCGTCCTGGTAGGTGGCGTCCTTGTCGAGCAACCCCGCGTCCTTCGCCCACTGCAGGACCTGCTGGATGCCGTCCTCGTCGAGGTGCTGCACGAGGACCGGGGGCAGCGCCGGTCCCGGGTAGATGTCGGTCTGCGCTCCCAGCGTGATCAGCGTGCCGTCGCCATACAGCGAGAAGCTGGGGAGCCGGGACAGGATCGTGATGGGAGCCACGAACCCGCCGGTGTCCTCGATCCGGACGATCAGGTCGTTCGCGCCGCCAGGATGCGAGATCCCCGGCGGAGCCGTGGTCGGAGGCGTGGTGGGGGCGCCGCTGGTGGTGGGACCGCCGCTGGTGGTCGGGCCACCGCCCGGGTCCCCGGCCGCCCTGCCGCACGCCGCGCCGAGGAGGGCGACGGCGCTCGCTGCGAGTGCGATACGTCGGAGCGCATGTCGTGTCATGTCGGTTGTGACGCCTCGGTACTGCGATTGGGTTCCCGGGGCTTCGAACCGTCTTCGCGGCCTCGTGAAGCGGAGTTCCCCGGTCGTGTACGACAATACGCGGCGACGAACCCAGGGAACCGGAGGGCAGATGCTGCTCGACATCGAGAAGACGGACGCGCCGCGCGGGTTCCGGCTGGTCGGCGAGCTCGACGCGTCGAACGTGACGTCGCTGTCGGACGCGCTGCAGCCGGAGATCGAACGGGGCGGCGACCTCACGCTCGACCTCGCCGGGCTCGCCTTCATGGACTCCACCGGGATCCAGGTGCTGGTGCGAACCGCGCAGGGCCTCGAGGGCCGGGGGGACCTCATCCTCGTCTCGCCGGGCAGCCTCGTCCGCCGCATCCTCGAGCTCATCCCCGTCCAGAAGCTCGACAACGTCCGCATCGTCGGCGAGGAGTAGCCGGGTCCGGGACGCGCGCTCAGGCGCCGGTGCTCAGGCGGGGAGGTTCTGCGTCTGGGTGGCCTGGCCCTCGGCGACGATCCGGCGGCACACGACCTCGAGGATCCGCAGGGCGATCGCGGGTTCGGCCTCCAGGACCTCCCAGAACGGCTCGCGGCGGAGCGTGAGGCACCGCGTCGGCTCCGTGCACCGGACGGTCGCCGTCGCAGCGCCGCCGCCGAGCAGGCCGATCTCCCCGACGAACTCCCCGGCCCGCACCGAGCCGACCGTGTCGCCGTCGCGTTCGGCCACGGCGGCTCCTTCGAGGAGCAGGTGGAACCGGTGCCCGATCACGCCCTGCTCGGCGAGCAGCTCGCCGGCATCGTGATCGGTCGCGCTCGCGGCGTCGGCCAGGCGCCGGAGCTGCTCCGGCGTGCAGGTCGAGAAGACGGTGACGCGCCGCAGGACGTCGGGATCGATGTCGCTCATCGCGCCGAATGTTCGCACGCGGGCATGCCCGCCGTCCGCGTGGCCGTCACGTCCCGTGCCGCCGCGCGTCCCGGAGGGCGCGCTCGAGCGCCCGGAAGGCTCGGCCGCGGTGGCTGATGCGGTCCTTGTCGTCCGGCGTGAGCTCGGCCATGGTCCGGAACTCCCCGGTCGGGACGAAGATCGGGTCGTAGCCGAACCCGCCGTCCCCCCGGGGGTCGAGGATCAGCCGCCCCTCGCACGTG
>DATLUW010001003.1:0-7107 GCA_035577825.1 Actinomycetota bacterium
CGAGCTGCTCCCGGCGCTCGACGAGCTCGACCGCCACGGCGGTCACGCCGTGGCCGGCTTTCGCGACGTGATCGACGAGCCGCACTTCGTCCGCGAGCTGTGGCAGGAGACCGGGATCTACGACGTCCTCCGCAGCCGCTACGACCGCGTCTGTGTCTATGGAGACCCCAGCGTTATCGACTTTGCCGACTACGGGCTCGACGTCCAGTCCGGTATATCCGTGCATTACTGCGGCTACCTCGGCCGCGAGTCACTTCCGGACGAGGCGGAGCGCCCGCCCGGGCCGTTCGTGCTCGCAACGAGCGGCGGCGGTGCCGACGGTCGGGGCGTCCTCGACCAGTTCCTGAAAGCGGCGTCGATCCTCCGCCCGCAAGTCGGAGGACGCTGGCTCGCCGTCACCGGGCCGTTGATGGCAGACGCCGATCACGAGTGCCTCGTCAGGCTCGCTGCCCGACTCGGCGTCGAGGTGCGGCGCGTCATCCCGAACCTTCGGCGTGAAGTCGCCAAGGCCGACTGCGTCGTCTCGATGGCCGGCTACAACACGGTCTGCGACGTGTTCTCGTACCGGCGCCCTGCAGTGCTTGTCCCGCGTACCGGGCCGAGCCTGGAGCAGTCGCTGCGCGCCGAGCGGTTGAAGGAATGGGAAGCCGCGCACGTCGTCGGCGCCCGAGAGCTGAGCGGCAAGGCGCTTGCCGACGCCATTCGAAGCGCGCTCTCGCAAGACGGCCTCCCGCCCGTGCCTATACCACTCGACGGCCTGCAGCGCGCACTCGACGTCTTCGACGCGACGCTCGGGCACGCGAAGGCCGCGTGAGCGTCGCCGGCGACGATCACGCCGCCTCGTTGACTACGGGACGTTTTCCAGCTTGACGTCCTCGCTACCGCCGTTGAGAGCGATTGCCTCGATCAGACCGACGCCCGAGGCGTAGTACTTGTACTCGCTGTGCGGCTCGATGAGCGAGAAGTCCTTGGTTTGCACGACGTTCGTGAAGTTCCCGGCGGGGACGGTCCTGGACGCGGTGACACTGACCACCTGACCTGCGTCCTGGGCGACGCCCGGCGCGTTCTCCTGGCAATAGGTATCGCCGACCTGCGGTGACGCCTCCATGATGCGGCCGGGCTGCGCACCGTTGAGACCGGCCGTCCACGAGCCGTCGTGGGTCTCGTCCGGCAACTGGGTCGCGAACTCGCCCATGTACCAGACATTGCCGAACTTGTCCTGGGCGAACCAGTCGAGCGTGTCCTCGACCGGGATGCCACCCTCGCTCACCCGGTCCTCGACCTCCACGACAGAAATGCCGTTGATCGTCTTCGCGTTGGACGTGACCGTGACGGTCTCCGATTCCGGCTCCTTCTTGACGTTGCCCTCGTAGGTGTAAACGTCTCCCGGAGTCAGCGGGAAGTACGGGTTGGTGATCTTCGTCGGGTGGGGAAAGTTGCTCGCGTTGAAGGTCGGGCACGTCAGCGACGAACCCGGCCCCTTGGCCGCGACAGCCTGCGTAAGCGTCGCCACCAATGCCAGCCCGACCAGTCCAACGATCGCTCGCTTCATGCGATTCTCCTCTCGGACTCTTGGCTCGATGAGACCTACGAATCAAGCGCGCAGGTAGTTGCCGTACCCAAGCCCTCCACGCCGAAACGCAGGTGTCTCTCGTCAGCCGTAGCCCACCCCGCCGGCGAGCGAGACGGCTGGGGCGTTCAAGCAAGCTCGAGCTGGGACCCGGACCGTGCTCTTAACGGAGGCAACGCCTGATCGCGTTGAGGGCATCACTGGACCTGCTTAGCGCCCAATACGCGACGTTGCCGCTATGTCGTACGGCTCCGCCGGATCCGCGCTTCTCGAGCATCGAGCGTGCAAGCTTCGCCGTCATGGTGGCCTTCGACTGGGTCGCCGCGAACGCAACGTCCGCGTACTTGGCTCCGACTCCCACTCGGAATGTGCCGCCCGAGTGATCTCCGACGATCTGTGCCGGATTGATCTGCAGCACGGTCGCTCCGTCTGAATGCAGACAATCCGCCACCACGCCAGCGTTGTAGAGCTGCGCCACGCTCGATGAGCCGCCCCCGCCGCAGCCGGCAGCGAACACGGACAGAAGTCCGACCAGCGACAACAGCCTCACGCCGCGGACAAGCTTCATCTCGGGGCAGTGCCCCCACCCGGGGAGCCACCCTCCTCTCCTTGTCCGACCTACAGTAACGGCGGGTAGACCCACACCCCACGGGCGAGCGAGGCGGCAGGGTCCTCCCGATGGCAAGGTCCTTCTGCGGGACAGGGCGCGACCGGTGCCGCAGGCTGCCGTTAGCCCCCCACGCACCCGGCCGCGCCGTCGGCAGTGGTACCCAGCGCGGCGACGCTCTACGCGGCAAGGGACGCCGCGTGTTCGTGGGTGGAGTGGATGGCGGGAAGTGGCTCAGCTACGCGATTCCCGCATGCGGGTTCAGGTCGATTCGACCGCCTCTCGGTTTCGGTCGTTCTCGGTGGCGTGGGTTGCAAAGGGGGCGAAGTTGACTTGGGTTGGCGGCTGCCCGAGTATCCGGCTCGAGCGGCAGGCGGGCTCATCAAGACAAGGGAGAAGGGAGCAACATGCTCAAGCGGCGTCGTATTGCGCTCGCAGGCGTTGTCGTGATCGTGGCGGGACTCGGCGCGGCCCCAGCGGCGTGGGCGGACAACACGGGGCCCTCGAAGCCAGGGGGGCCTCTCCGCAGCGGCGACTTGGACCCCGGGCCCGGCGCAGCCGTGTGCCATGACTATCCTGGCGCGGTCGTGTTCAACAAGAACGGTATCCACGGTTCGCCCGATCCTTCGTTTAACTGCTTGGACTGATTGGCGGATCCCTGGCCCGGTCCACCCGGGTGAGGATCAACGCAGCATCAGGGGCCCGCTCCGGCGGGCCTCTCTGCATTTGAGCTGCTGCACCCGCCGGCGGGCGCGGGTCCTCCAGGCGACCTGGCTTTGCCGCGACGGCTGGCCTATCGTTCAGCCTACGTCGCCACCCGAGACCGCACCCGCAGCACCTGCCCGTGGCGAGGGCAGCTTTCGGATGATGCTGGTGATCGGCGCCGCGTGGTCTCTGTTAGCGGCCTTCGATCTCTGGCTGATCCTCATCCGGCCCGACGCGGCGTGGCAGACGAGGGTCGCCTTCCTCCTGGGTGTGGTCGGCATCTACAGCTTCGCCTTCGGCGTTGTCGCGGGGAGCGGCCTACTGGACTGGAGCCCGCGGCTTGGACGCGATCTGACAGGGCCGCATCCGACGCTGTTGCTCGCCGGTATCTTCACCGTCCTCGGCGTGGTCTTCTCCGCCGCGGCGCTTGCAATCGGTCCAAAGAAGACTGCAGAGAGCTTCGACCGACGCGGCGGCATGATTCTCCCCGTCCTCCAGACGCCGGTGATCTTCCTCATCATGATCGTCCTCATCCCGTTCGCACTCGTTTACGTGTTTCTCGTCGCGCCGCTGGCATGGATCGCGTACGCGATCGTCGGCGCCCCGCTCGACAGCATTCTGATGTCGGGTCCCGACACGGAGATCACGATGTCCGACTCGCAGACGGATCTGCAAACGATCACGATCAAGAAGCTCGTCGACGACCACTTGGTCACGCTCCGAAACGCCCTGGTCGCGGTGCCGGCGCTCGTCTCGTCGTTCGTGTTGACCGCGCACAAGCTCATCTGACGAGTTCGGCGGCTCTGCATCCCCAGACGATGCTCGTCGTAGCAGGGCCACCTCGTGCGGCCCGAGTACAGCCCCTGGCCGGCACCCCCACCCCGCCGAGAGTCAGGAAACGATCTGGCTCCTCCCAGGCGACAGGTGACCCAATGGAAAACCCGCCCGGGCGGGGGCCTTCGTGTAGCCGACGCCCGGACTCGAACCGGGGACCCCTTCATTACGAGTGAAGTGCTCTACCAGCTGAGCTACGTCGGCGGGCCTGAAGAGGCCGGCGGCCAGTATAGCCCGGCTCGATAAGCGTTTGCTTGCACGGAAATCAGCAACCGGAATTGCGGACGGGAAATTAGGTCGAGTATTGTCCGATCCGGGTACTCCCGCACCGGGAGATTCGTCCTGCTTCTGGTGCTCCTTCTTCGATCGCTCCGGCGGCGTCCCGCCGGCCGGAGCGACTCACGGCGCGGGGATCCAGGGCGATAAGAGATCCTGAAACCACGAACGCGATACGTCGTTGGCTGAGACGATCCAGGCGCCTAGTCTGGTTGTTGTCGCCGCGGGAATCGCTCCTCGCCGCAGGGATGGATCTCCGCGGGTAGACGCATCCTCGCTCGAGCTTCCGGGAAGGGCGCCGCAAGGGAAGGGTGGTGCCCCTCCCGGGCGCGGACCGCGCCGGAGCGGCGTCCGGGCGCCGAGCTCGAGCCCGGCGCCCGGAGAGGCCCCTCTACTTGATGAAGAAGGTGTTCAGGTCGGCCAGGCCGTGCGAGGCCGAGAACAGATACCCGCCGATGCGGGACGCCGTGAACTCGCGGATGTTGCGGTTCTCGTAGGCGGCCCACGGCGCGTAGTTCGTGGTGATCTGCCTGTCGAGCGCCTGGTACGCGGAGTACCGCTTGTCTCCGGTCAGCGCGTTCGCGGCGTCCATCTGCCTGTTCAGCGCAGGGACGTTCAGGTAGGCGAGGTTGTTGTTGTTCGCCTCGTGGATGTTGTTGCCGTTCAGGAGGATGTCGATGAAGTCGTACGGGTCCGTGTAGTCGGCGAACCAGCCGACGAACGCGGCATCGAACGGCTCACCCTTCGTGCCCGTCGCGATGTAGATCTGGAAGCCCTGGAGGAGCTTCACGTTCACGTTGCAGCCGATCTGGCCCAGGTTGTACTTGAACACCTGCGCCAGGTTCTGCCCGATCGAGCTGTTGGCCGTGTACACCGTGACGTCCTTGCAGCCCCCGGCCTGCGACGCGAGCTGCTTGGCCTTCGCGTAGTCCGAGCCCCTGATCGGGTAGACCTTGATGTCCCTGTACCCGGCAAGGCCCGGGGGCAGGATCTGGTCGTCTCGGTGCCCGGCGAGGAAGCCCCGGACCCTGACGAGCGCCGGCCGGTCGACCGCCTGGTTGACGGCCTTCCGCATGGCGACGCTGCTAAAGGCGGACCGGGAGGTGTTCAGGGCGACGTAATCGACGTTGATGCCGCGGCTCACGTGATACTGGCTCTTGTTGACGCCGAACTGCTGTGCGAGTCCGGCATGCGCCGTCGCCGGGAGGCCACCCGCGTCGTAGTCGACCTGGCCGGCCTTCACCTGCAGCAGGCTCTGGTCGAGATTCGTGTTCATCGAGTACACGAACGTGTCGATGTTGTGCGGGCGCGGGCCCTTGTAGTTCGGATTGGTCTTGATGATCATCTGACGGCCGACTTGGCGGCTGGCGATGTAGTACGGCCCGAACGACGCGAACGTGTCGATGCCGTCGGGGTTGATCGGCGTGCCCTTCGGGATCGGGCAGAAGAAGTCCATGGCCATCTTCGGCAGGAACGACCCGTCCGGCTTGAGCAGCCTGACGGTGAGCTTCTGCCCCCTGGCCACGACGCCGGACGCAGTCGCGGCCTTGCCGTCGGCGACGGCCTGCGCGCCGACGATGCCGGTGTTGACGCCGGCGATGAAGGGAACGGCCGGCGACTGCATCTTCGGGTTCAGGTCACGGTTGATCGCCGCGGCGAAGTTGGCAGCGGTGAGCGTCTCGCCTGTGTTCGACTTCATCCCGCTCTTGACGGTGAAGACGTAGGTCTTGCCGTCCTTCGAGACGGTCGGGAAGCCGACGGCCACGTCGGGCGTCAGCCTGCTGCCGACCGGCTCCGGCTTGTCCGGGTAGTACATGAGCTTCGCGCAGGATGCATCCAGGATCTGCCAGGAGAGCGTCCCGTACGCGAGCGCGGGATCCGCGTAGTCGACGTCGGTCGCCGACGCGTTGATGTTCATCGTCCCGCCCTTCTTCTGGCCGGACAGCGACCCTCCGCCCGGTTTGCTCGCCGCGGGCCCGGCAAAGGCAGCCGCGACGAGCATCGCGGCTCCGAGCGCAGCCATCGCGACGGAGAGCCAGACTCTCGTGTGCATCGATCTCCTTTCCCTCCACGCGCGCGTGGGGTTGTGACCGTGGCTGGACGTGGATGTCAGACGGCCCGAAAGGTGAATCGTTAGCGGATTGGAAATGCCGAACTCGAAGCGGTTTTCAGCACCTGATGATGCGTATTCTTGGCTTAATTAGGCCAGGTTTTCGACGTCGTCGATCTTGCCGGAGGAAAGCGCGATCGCATTTCGTGATCCCGCGATCAGCCGGAGGCATCACCCGGCAAAGGCAGCGTTCTAGAGCAGCGACCGCGCGGTCGGAGCTAGCCGAAGCACCTCGGACTCGCCTGCCAGACGGCCCTGGAGCACCGCGACCGCCTCCTGCCACTGCGGTGAGGCGGCAAGCGACCGGAGATACCGCTCGTGACCTCCTCGACCGGGGTGGCGGGCGAACCAGACGAAGACGTTCGCGTCCTCGCGCACGGGGAGCTGCGGGAACGTGTTCGGGCTGTGCTCGCTGACCAAGGAGGCGAGCACCGACGCGCCGGCGTCGGTCAGGGCAGGCTCGATCGCGCGCTCGAACAGCGTGGCCATGCTCACCTCGTCCCCGCGCTCGATGTGCCAGATGGTCGCCTTGACCAGCTCCTCGCGGATCCCGTCCGAGCCGACCGGCGGCCGCTCGCGCCCGTTCGTGTCGAAGCCCGAGAGCCGGTGCGCAGGGCGGAGCAGGAGGACGTTGTCGACGTCGATCATCGTGGCGTTCGCAGCCTCGCTGTGCTCCTTCCACACAGGCCCGCTGTAGAAGGCCGTGAGCGCCTCCGCCCGCGACTCCATGTCGGAGAAGCCGCGGAGCCACACGAACCGGTCGGGCCGGTCGAGATCCCGGAACTGGCCGATGATCTGCATCCCGAGCACTTCCTGCGACTCGACGAGCTCGCGATCGAACAGTTCGATCAGCGTTTCGCGTGTGTTCGGGCGGAGCTCGTACTGGCGCAGTTCGACGATCTCCGAGTCGCCCATCGACGCTGACGCTAGCGGAGGATTCCCGGCGGCCGCGATCACCGTTCCTGATCGGAGCCGTTTGGTTGATTCGAAGTCCTGATCACGACG
>DATLUW010001004.1:0-7114 GCA_035577825.1 Actinomycetota bacterium
CTCCTCGGCGTCCGGGGGCTCTCGCCGGTCGAGGGGACCGCGTTCAGCCGGCGGGCCGTCGTCGCCAACACCATCGCCTATCGCCGGCGCAAGGGCACCGCGTCGATGCTCGAGCAGCTGGCACGCGACGTCACGGGCTGGCCGGCCCGCGCCGTCGAGTTCTTCCAGCTGCTCGAGTGGACCCAGTACGTGAACCACGTCCGGCCGGCAAGCCTTCGGACGCCTGACCTGCGCGACGCCGAGCGCCTCGAGCTGGTCGGCGGCCCGTTCGACGAGACCGCGCGGACCGTCGACGTCCGCCACATCGACACCGGGCGGGGCCGGTACAACATCCCGAACGTCGGCCTGTTCCTGTGGCGGTTGCAGGCCTACGCGGTGCAGGACGCGGACGCCGGGCCGGCGGGCGGTCCGTCCGGCGCCCGGTTCACGTTCGATCCGCTCCTGCGCGACCTGCCCCTGTTCAACCGGCCCCAGACCGAACGGGAGATCACCCACCTCGCCCGGGAGGAGAACGTCCCGGCGGTCCTCCGCCGCCGGGTCCTGGCCCGGGAGCTCGAGGAGCGCCGGCAGGCCCTGGTCGACGGCCGGACGCCGCGCGCCCTGTACTTCGGCCCGGAGCCCGTGCTCGCCGTCCGCGTGGACGGTGCCGCGCATCCACTCCCGCCGGACCGGGTCCTCGTCTGCGACCTCGAGGCGTGGCGGCGCCCACGGCGCAGCAAGGCCTACGTGCGGGCCTCTGACGGCGCCACCGTGCGGCGGCGCATCGACGTGGCCGTGGACCCGGTGCTCGGCCGCCTCACCTTCCCGCGGGGCGTCCACCACTCCCGGGTCCAGGTGAGCTTCCTATACGGGTGCAGCGGCGACATCGGGGGCGGGCCGTACGACCGGCGGAGCTCGCTGATGACCGCGCCCGGCCCGGACGACACGACATGGCAGATCGGGGTGAGCACGGCGATCCCGCCGGTCCCGGGGGAAATCGTGTCCACGCTGGGCGAGGCCGTGCAGGCGTGGAACGCCCAGCCACCCGGGACGGTCGGCGTCATCGCGGTGATGGACAGCGCGACCTACGAGGAGGACCTGACCGGGGCGGGCGGGCGGATCGTGGTGCCGGCGACCAGCCGGCTGCTGCTGGTCGCCGCCGACTGGCCGCAGTCCGATCCCACCGCCCCGGCCGGCGAAGACAGGGAGCCCGGCCACTACGTCCCCGACGGGCTCCGTCCCCATCTCCAGGGGAACGTCGCCGTCCGGGGCATCCCCGGCGCGGAGGGGCAGCGGCTGGGCGAGCTGATCGTCGACGGCCTGCTCGTCGAGGGACGGCTGACGGTGTCACCCGGCCGGCTCGGGAGCCTGACCGTCTCGAACTGCACGCTCGACCCGAGCCAGGGCGGGATCGTCGGCCAGCCGTCGGCCGACCCGCAGCGGACGAACGACGAGCTCTCCGTCCAGTTGGCTCGTTCCGTGGTGGGGCGGATCCGGCTGCCCGAGACGTTCCCTCGGCTGTCGGTCGCGGACGGCATCGTCGACGGGTCCGGCGCGCCGGGCGGCGCGGCCATCGCGGCGTCCGGCACGGAGGTCGACGTTCAGACCAGCACAGTGCTCGGCACCACCGCCGCCGGGTCGCTCGAGGCCGGCAACTCGGTGTTCGCCGGCGTGGTCACGGTGGAGCACCGCCAGACCGGCTGCGTGCGGTTCAGCTACGTGCCGCCGGGCTCGCGAACAGCGCGGCGGTACCGGTGCCGGCCGGCGGACGATGACGAGGCCGGCCGGGTCGTGCCGCAGTTCACCTCGGTCCGGTTCGGCGATCCCGCGTACTGCCAGCTCGCGACGGGCGGTCCCCCCGAGATCGCCCGCGGCGCGGACGACGAGGGCGAGATGGGGGCGTTCCACGCCCTCCAGCAGCCCCAGCGCCTCGCCAACCTCGAAGCGAACCTCGGCCAGTACCTCCGGTTCGGGCTGGAGGCCGGCATCTTCCGCGTGACGTGAGGGGAGGCCCACATGAAGGGTGACTTCAGCAGGCTGACGTTTCGCCCCGAGCGGCACTTCCGGTCGGTCCGGATGCAGCAGGGGCGGGTCCAGCTCGACGCCGACTGGAACGAACAGGTCGACATCGAGGCGCACGTCGACGAGACGACCACGCTGGACGTGGTGGGCCCGCACGGCGGGCCGATCCACGACGCCGCCTTCGCGATCCTGTGCGACGACGACCCGATCCCGGCGGCCGGGTGCGCGGCCGGCCACCTGTTCCTGTCGGCGGGCCGCTACTACGTGGACGGGCTGCTGTGCGAGGTCGAGGAGCCGGTGGCCCTCGGGGACCAGCCGGATCTGCCGGACGTGGGGCTTCCCGCCGACGGGGGCGGGGATCCCACGCGGTACGTCGCGTACCTCGACGTCTGGGAGGAGCACGTCACGGTCCTCGAGGAGGCCGACCTGCGCGAGGTCGCACTGGGCGGACCGGACACGACCACCCGGAGCCGGATCGTCTGGCAGGTCAAGCTGCAGGACGCGGACGACCTGGTGTGCAGCGACTTCGAGGGCGACTGGGTCCCGGACGGCGCGGCCGGCACCGGCCGGCTGCGGGCGCAGGCGGCCGAGCCGGGCCCCCTGGTGGATCCGTGCCTCATCCCGCCCGGGGCCGGGTTCCGCCGCCTCGAGAACCAGCTGTACCGGGTGGAGATCCACGACGGGAGCGAGGCGGCCGGCGGCCCGACCTACAAGTGGTCCCGCGACAACGGCTCGGTCGTGACCGGCCTGGTGGACATCACCGACACGGTGATCACGGTCGCCGAGCCGGGCCGGGACGACGTCCTCGGGTTCGCCGCAGGGCAGTGGGTCGAGCTGTCGGACGAGGGGCGGACCCTCCGGGGCGAGCCGGGCATCCTGGTCCAGCTCGACCGGGCGCAGGGCACCGAGCTCACCGTGTCAGCGTGGCCGGGCGGCGCCGCGCCCGACATGACGGACTTCGGCGATGCCCCCACGGTTCGCCGGTGGGACTCGGACGGAGCGCTCCCCGTGACCCGCGGGGCGTTCCTCGACCTCGAGGACGGCGTGCAGGTCGAGTTCGAGAACGACGGCGGCCAGGAGTATCGGACGGGCGACCACTGGGAGATCCCCGCGCGGACCGCCAACCTCCTGGGCGGGACCCAGGACCTGGGCGGCGACGTCGAGTGGCCGCAGAACGGGGCCGGACCGGCGTTCCTCCCCCGGCAGGGCGTGCTGCACCACTACGCCCCGGTGGCCCTCCTCGAACGATCCGGGGCGACCTGGACGCTCGAGTCCGACTGCCGGCGGCTGTTCCCGCCGCTCACCGAGCTGGCCGAGTTCTTCGTCGTGGGGGGCGACGGACAGGAGGCCATGCCCGGGCACGACATCCCGCAGCTCCTGGAGGTCGGCGTGACCAACGGCCGGTGGCCGGTCGATGGCGCCACGGTGCGGTTCACGGCGTCGAACGGCGGGCGGGTCGCGACCGACCACGCCGGGCTGGGGGCGGCCGGCGGGACCGTCACCACATCCACGGACGCGAATGGGATCGCGGGGGTCGCGTGGCGGCTGGATCCCGATGTCGGCACGCCCAGCCAGCAGGTCGAGGCCGTGCTGCTGGACGACCACGAGGCGCCGATCGGGCTGCCAATTCGGTTCGACGGCAACCTGAGCATCGCCGCCGAGGTCTGGTACGACCCCGGGTCCTGCGAGAACCTCGCGGGCGTCGAGACGGTGCAGGAGGCCCTCGACCGGCTCTCGCAGTCGGCCTGGCTCGAGGAGATCTCCGGCGACGGCCAGGAGGCCATGCCCGAACGCCCGCTGCCGAAGGACCTCGTCGTGCAGGTCACCGGCGACTGCGGGCCGGTCCCGAAGGCGACGGTCGTGTTCACGGCGGAGGACGGGGGCCGGGTCGCGGCCACCGACGCCGACCTGGGGGCCGCCTCCGAGACGTTCGAGGTCGCCACCGCGGCCGACGGCACCGCGCGGTGCCGCTGGATGCTCGCGCCCGACCGGGCCCGCCCGGCGCAGGAGCTGCGCGCCGAGCTCACTGCCGTCCCGGACGACCTGTTCCACCAGCCCGCCGTCCACGTGTTCACCGCGAACCTCAGCCTCGCCCAGGAGGTCTGGTTCGACGCTCCGGACGGGTGCCTCGTCTATCCGGAGCAGGAGACCGTGGCCGACGCGCTCACCGGGCTGGCCCGCGCGGCGTCACTGGTCCCGCTCGCCGGGGACGGCCAGGAGGGACTGCCCGGGGACGAGCTCCCGGTGCCGCTGTTCGTCCAGGTGGTGTCGGACTGCGGGCCGGTCGGGGGGGTCATGGTCGTGTTCAAGCCGGAGGACAGCGGGACGGTCCGCCCGGCGGACGGCGGCGGCGCGGCGGGGGCGCCGACGCTCGAGGTCCTCACCGACGGGAACGGCCGTGCCGGGTGCCTGTGGACGCCGGCGAACAACCCCGACCGCCCGGTCCAGCACCTCGTGGCGGAGCTCGATGCCGGCGATCTCCTCGTGGTGCCGCCGACGATCTACGCGTTCACGGCGACGCTGGGATTCGACCGCCGCATCGCGTACACGGGGGACTGCGAGGCCCTCGCGGAGGCCGGCACGGTCCAGGAGGCCCTCGACCGGCTGTGCGAGCTCGGCGGCCATTCGGACGAGGCCGGGATGCACGTGATCCGGCTCGCGCTCCGGAGCACCGGCGACGACCTCGGCAACGACACGGAGGTGAAGTTCCCGGTCCTGCAGGGCGGGATCCTGATCTCGTTCGACCGGGCGGTCGCGCCGGAGTCGATGAGCCAGCCGACCTGCTTCCTGACGCTCGAGCTGCCGTTCCCGCTCTCGCCGCCCGATCTTCAGGCCTGGCCGAACGTCGGCCCGGTGGGCTTCGAACCGATGATCGTGACGGCGGAGGTCCGCAGGTTCGGTGTGCGCAAGGGCGACATGCTGTGGTTCCCCGCCGGGACGCTGACCGGCCTGCTGCAGCTGGTGTTCGGTCATCTCGCCGAGCAGAAGCGCGAGCTGCGGGTGCTGGCGAGGCTCACGCTGAAGGGCGGGTTCATCTGGAGCCTGGACGACCCGCCGGTCTTCCTCGACGGCGACACGTTCGGCGCGCCCGGGAACGGGACCACCGACCTTCTGCCGTTCCGGGACGGCTCGCTGAGCGGCGACGGGCGCCGCGGGGGCGACTTCGAGATGTGGTTCTGGCTGGTGCCATGACGCCGGCGCCCACGCCCCAGCGCGAACCGTTCCCGGTCGAGGCGGCCGCCGGGTCGAGTCGATGGCTGCCGCCGGACATGCCGCCGGATTGGGACGACGCCGGCGGGTTCCGCTATCTCGTCGTCGACGAACGGATCGAGGGAACCCTGACGCTCGGAGTCGCCGACTGGCCGACGGTCGACGAGCGGGGACGGCTGGTGTTCGACGGGCCCACGCTCCCGGTGCACGTCCGGGAGGCGGACCTCGCAACGTTCCTGACGGAGGCTCGCGAACGCCCGCCGCTGTCGCCGCCGGACCCCGATCTCTCCGATGCCCAGTTCCGGGCCCGGCCGATCCGTGTCGGGGACGCCTTCGCCGCGCGGGAGCGGGCCGATCCCGCGGCCGCGGTGGTCGGGGCGGACGGCCCTGACCCGGAATCCCACGATGCGCTCGTTACCGACCCCCGCGCGTGGCTGGAGCCGCCCGTCTACGACATCACGGCCGAGGTCCGCGCGGCGGCCAAGCTCGCCTTCTACGCGGCAGCGTCGGCCGTGCTGCCGGCGGACACGGTCGCCCGCGAGGTCGCGGGCCTCCTCTCGCCCGACCCCTTCGACGTGCTCGCGCCCCTCCGGGGAGCCACCGCGGGGCCTCCGGCATGACCCGCCCCGTGGCCGTTCCCTCGCGGAGGCTGCACCGGGAGGACTTCGTCCCCGCGATCGAGCCGGACGACCTCCTGTACTTCGTGCTGAACGTGGGCGACGCGGACTGCCAGCTTCTCGTCCTGCCCGCATCCGACGGCGCGCCGCGCGAGGCGATCGTGGTCGACGTGGGGCGCGCCGGGAAGTTGCCCCCGCTCGTCGACGCCCTCGATGGGCTCGGCTTGCTCGGGCCGCTGCGGGTGGTGGTCGCGACACACCCCCATCTCGACCACATCGGCGGCATGCCCGATCTGCTCGACCGGTACGCGGACCGGGTCGCTGAGTACTGGGACTCGGGATTCCGCCATCCCACCCCGGTCTACTTCGAGGTGCTCCGCACACTCGAGGACCGCCGGGCCACCATCACCTACGTCCAGCCCACGAGCGGCATGACGCGATACTTCGATCGGGTGCGGGTCACGGTGCTCGCCCCGGCCATCTCCCTGCGCAACCGATACGACTCGTACGGGGTCGACCCCAACAACGCCTCGGTCTGTCTGAAGGTCGAGTACCCGGTGACGAGGACCGTGGAGGAGAGCGACCGCCGGTATCTGGAGGCCCGCGAACGGGACGACGACGGCTCCACCCGGCTGGTCCTGGGGGCGGACGCCCAGATGCTGTCGTGGGGAACGGTCATGGCGGACTTCCCCGATCTCGACCCCGACAACTCGCCGGTGCTCCGGGCGCTGCGCATGGCCGGCGGCGTGAGCCCGCTCCGCGCGGAGGTGCTCAAGGTGCCCCACCACTGCTCGAAGAACGGCGTCACCGTCGAGCTCGCGTCGACGGTTCGGCCCGCCCTGTCGATCGTTTCGTCGCTCGCGGTGGGCAGCTCCTACGGATTCCCGCACGCCCTGGCCCAGGGCGCGCTCCGGGAGGCGCGCCTGCCGATCGCCCAGCGGGGGCTCGACCGCTGGCCCGAGGCCGACCACGACCTCGGGATCCACTACACGGGGGCGGTGGACACGGGCGGGCGGCCGCTCGGTTCGATGTGTCTGGTCGTGAAGTCGACCAGCAGCCGGATCCACCTGTGGCGGTTCCGGGACGCACCAGACGACGGGGTCGACCTGTCGACGGCCTACCGGTTCCTGCCCTGACGTCGGGGGCATGACCGGCCCGCGGTCCGGGGAATCGGGCCACGACGCCGGCTGGACCGGACCAGGGGGGCGGGGGACGGTCGTGGCCCTCATGTGGGGATTGCCCCGCTCGTGGGGGGCTGCATAGGATCTGGACGAGTCCACGAGTCC